>DAOQTN010000026.1:0-13406 GCA_035340555.1 Anaerolineaceae bacterium
TAATACTTTTGCAGCATATCGGCGCGTGAATAACTGTCCAGGATGATATAGTAAACGTCAGGTTGGGTTTGTCCATCGCCCGACTTCGGCATCGGGACCGCCGTGATGCGGCGGGTTTGTGCCCTCTGCCAGCCAAACAATGCCATCTGTCCCAGCGCCAGAAGGAACAGAATCACGCCCAGCACGGCAGCAAACTGGCTGATGGGCGGCGCAACGCGCTGCCGGAACAAGATCAGGCCGGTACCCAAAGCCCCAACGGCCAACCAGATCAGGCCCAACCAGCGGTGGTGTCCCAAAAGGCTGCCTTCAAGTGCCGCATAAACATGGCCGTAGGTAAAAAACAAAATCAACCAGAAAACCGTCAGCAATCCAGCCTTGTTTGGATCGCGGGCACAGCGCCAAGCGCCATACAGCAGCAATCCAGTAAACAGCAGCGACAGCACCAAGGGCCGCAGCAATGCGCGCGGTTCAAACTGGCCCAAGTTGACAGCCGCCAGTGCCAGTGATGGATAAGCCCCCCAAAGCAGCGGGTATAAATTCAACCAGGTCATCCCCCTGCGGACAAAGCTCATCTTCTTTTCAGCAGGTAGAGGATGCGATGGGAGTCAGGAATGTCCTCTTTGGCGGTGATGGTGAAACAGGATGCAAAGGCTTTTTCAAAACCTTCCGGTGTGTAATCAGGGAAAATGTCCGCACGACTGGACAACAAACGGTCCACCTGCGAATCACCCTTGGGGACAAATTCAATGATTAGCCACTCGCTCAAACCAGCAAAAAATTCAGCGAGTTGGGGCAACGGCACATTATTGGCAATGGCCAGGTGATGAACCAGAGCCAGTGCCATGACCAGATTCGCCGGGCCGCGTCCAGCCAGTGACAGCCGTTCCTGATGATTCCAGCCCAATGCCGGGCTGGGGTTAGTCAGATCCATGACCAGCGGCAGCAGCAGAGTTTCCTTGGCAGAGCGACCCTGGCGATAATTTTGATCCACGGCAGCTGGATCGATATCAAAAGCAATCGTTTGTGCACCGCGAGCGGCTGCCAGCCGGGAAAAAACGCCGGTGTTGGATCCCAGATCCCAGACGGTGTGCGGGGCAGCCTGTGCCAAAAAGGCCGACACCAATTCGCTTTTCGCATCAAAAGCGGCACGGGTATAATTGTTGGCATCGTAATAATCCGCCCATTCGGTGCCCGCCGGCTTCCAGCGCAGTGCCTTGACGGCCGCCTCCAGACTGTCAATCAACCCAAACAGGGCATTTCTGGTGAAAGCGGCCCCGGTGGTGGAGGCCTTGACTTCGCCGCCCCGATCCGCATAGCGCTTCTGAACACCGGCATGGGCATGAATATGGGTGAGCAGGGCCAGGTTAAAACGAGTGCTGCCCGGCAGCAATTTACTGGCCAGGTCAAGTGGCACACCGTCAATGTAGATGCGCAGCAGCTGGTTGAGGCGAATATCCCGCTTGGCCATCAAAGCCAGGGGGGCCAGAAAATGCTGGCAGAATTGGCGGTAGGCTGTCCAAGGCTGTCCTTCGTTATAGCGTTCAAAAGAGAGTGTATCGATCAAACGCGGACGACCGCAATGGAATTGGATATTGTAAGCGCTGGCATCTTTAAGCGAAAGACCGCGATCCAATGCCCGCCGTTGAATGGCCAGGGTGACCAGGGCCGCGTCCTGGAGCTGGCTGAAACTCCATTCATAAGGATAAGAGATGAATTCCACCGTTTCGGGTTGGATGATCAGGGCGGCGAGTTCCGGTACCGCCGGGGGTATTTCAACCTCGCGGTGCGGGATGAGCAGCCCAGCTTTGGTCAGAGCGGCATAAAGGCCTGAATCCATTAACAGATGGAAATCCGCCTCGCCCGCCCGGTTCACCTGGCGATAGAGCTGTCCTTCATGTCGGAAAAGAAAGCCAGCCGGATCGCGAAATGAAGCCGCAACGCGCTCTTCAGGGTTGGTCATTATTCTTTTCATCCGTCTCAGCAGTATCTTCGGGAATTTCTATGGTGTCTGCCGTTTCGCCAGCGCCCTTCTTGAAAAACCGTTTAATCTTCTTCCAATACACGCTGATGGTAAAACCGGCGCCCAGGAAAAGGGCAATTAACATTTGCAAGAGCAAACTGCCGGAACCAGGATCAAGATAAGCAGCGCCGTGAGCAAGGGGGGCAAAAAAAGTCATTGAGCGTACTCCTGATGTGTTTTGGGCGGCAGGATTGATGGCAGTGTCCCGATATAGTTCTACCGCACCGGATTAGGGTATTATACCACCGGTGGGGGGGCTCCCCAGCGCGGTTGGCGATAAACTGGATAAGCAATGGTTGGGTAGCCATCAGAATTACGGGCGGGGACTGCCGCCTGATGGTTTTTGACAACTTAACACGGTAATAAGCCGACTAACCTGACCGGGTCAAGAGAACCAGATGCAAACTGATCCAGAAAGAAGTTACCCCGGGCCTTGATTCTGTCCCAATCCCGACCATCTGAATGCATCAATAACACCTCTTGTTTGAGTTTTCGCCATCGTTTCTCAATCGGATTGAGTCGGGGAGAATTGGTAGGTAAAGCGACCAGGGTAAGATTGGCCTGTTGCGCCGCAGCGAGCTGTCTGGGGGGGAAGTGCACATGATGCCAATTATCCTGGATCAGGTAAATCGTTCTGGCCTTGGGTAAGCCAGGCGAGGTCCCCAATAATTCTGCCAAAACAGCCACTGATATATGAAAGCGGACACGGTCCAGAACCTGACCGCTAACCGCATTGATCACCGCCACCATCCGTCCAGCGTTATTGAACTGACAGGGAAACACGACTTTGGGCTGAACCCTTCCAGCCGCTGAGTAGACTGGAGCTGTGCCTGCCCAGCGGTAGAAAGTAAACTCGTCCAGAAACAGGGTCATCACCGCTTCAGGCTGGTCGCGTGCAGCCTGAACACAGCGTTGTATCTCGTCTGCTTTGACCAGGTCGTTCGGTTCAGGATTGTGCATCTGGTGTTGGCCTTGTTTGTAATGGATCTTCAGGGCCCTCAGAAGAGGCCAAACACCGCTCACACTGTACCCACTCAGCCACCTCACCATCTTCTGGATCAGAGCCAAACTCCACCGGCAGGTATTATGCTGATATTGGCTTGGAGGTCCATGGAAATGCTCCCGTAAATCCTGTTCCTGCTCAGGGTGGAATGTGTCGTTGCTCGGCGGGGCCTCTGAACCAGGCCCAACAGTCCAGCCGCCTCGTATCGATCCAGCCACGCATAGACGGTGTCTGGCTCTCGCTCTTTGAGCAACCCATGCTGTGCCACTGCATTCGCACTGTTTCCTGCGCTTATTTTCAACAATGCCGCAGCTCTTTCTCGCATAGACGGACGAGGATCATGGTCCCGGGTTTGCTCCAACTCCTCTCGCATCTTTGCGTCAAGTGCTAATGTTCTTTGCTTCACTGCTTCACCTCCATCTTGCTTCCGGTGACGACTGCTGGCAATGTACTACTTTACTGGATTAATTTGTCAAAAGCCATCAGGGAGCGGAGAACGTCACCAAACCACATCCGTCACAATGATGCCTTTTGGGGAAAATCAAAAATTCTCGGGCTCACTGGGAGTTACTGTGAGGCATCCCATATGTGGCGGTCAAAAAAACAGACTTCGCCAAAATAGCCTCATATTTGGTGGGTATAACGGAGATTCTCAATGAACCAAGGGGCTTCGTAGCAATAAGTTATACGCAGCCCCATAGGTGCTGTCAACCCAGCATTAAAATCCTATCGTTGGCGGTTTTACTCAACCGCCCTGGGTTGACGGGACAAACATAAAAATCAACCCAGGCCCCAATGCCATACCTGCGGCAGTACACAAATATTGCGATCCACAGGTGGCGGGTTGCAGTTTTTGAGTACTGCTACGAAATCCCGCCAATTCTCAAACGGCCCAAATCACCAAGAATAACAGTATAATTAAGCCAATAAAACTATACTGAAAGGATCGTTGAATGAAAACCCATTTTACACTTGTTGCACTGATTCTGGTGCTGTTGCTCTCAGCCTGCACCCCGAAACCCGCCGGTGAGGTTATTCTAACCCTCACTGGGTTGACCGAGACCCAAACCTTCACCTTGGAGGATCTGCAGAAACTCCCTGTCACGGAAGGTTATGCCGGTACCAAAAGCAGCACCGGCAAAATCACCGTTCCGGAACTTTATCGCGGTGTATTGTTGACCGATCTGCTGAATGAGGTTGACGGATTGATGCCCGACCAAGCCATCCAGATTACAGCAGAAGATGGCTATGCCATGACCTTCTCGCCGGATCAGATTTCCAATGGCGAATTCATCACCTACGACCCCGGCACGGGCGATGAAATAGAAGCTCCAGGCACGTTGCAGGTCCTCCTGGCCTATCAGCGCGCCGGGTCGCCATTGAATGGGGCCGAGGAAGGGGCCTTGCGGTTAATGGTCATCAGCCCGGAAGGCAATCAAGTGGTGGATGGCCATTGGGCGATCAAATGGGTCAGCGCCATCAGTTATAAACCCCTGACTGCGGATTGGAATCTGGAACTGTCAGGGGCTATCAATGACACGGTGGACCGGGGAACGTTTGAATCCTGTGCCACCGGTGCCTGCCATCAGGCTGAATGGACCGATGATAAAGCCCAGACCTGGACCGGTGTACCGCTCTGGGAACTGGTGGGGCGCGTGGATGATGAAAACAAACATGGCGATGATGCCTTTTCCGATGAAACGGCCGCGGCCGGTTACACGGTGGATGTGATCTCTGCGGATGGATATACTGTTACCCTCGACAGTGCAACCATCCAGCACAACGACAATATTCTGGTGGCCTATCAGGTGAATGGCAATGTGTTGACTGATGAAGATTTTCCACTGCGGCTGGTAGGCGTCGACCTGAGCAAAAAAGAAATGGCCGGCGGTGTGGTTCAAATTGTGGTAAATTTTGGCACTACTGTCGTTGAGCCCACGGCCACCATGGCACCCGTTCCCACGGCCACCACAGCAGCGGCACAACCGGCCAACCCCGATGCTGCTTTCACCATCAAAGGCATGGTGGCAACCGAAACCAGCTGGACCATGGATGAACTGCATGGTCTGGATGTGGTAACATTAACCGTGATCCACCCCAAGAAAGGTGAGCAAACCGCCGAAGGCGTCCGTCTGAATGCGCTGCTTGACCTGGTGGGGCCCAAGCCTGAAGCCACGACAATTATCATCACTGCCAGCGATGGCTACAGTGTGGAAGCCTCGTTGGTTGATGTTCGGGCCTGCGCCGATTGTCTGATCGCATTCAATGAATCCGGCCAGCTCAAAAGTGTCATGCCTGGCTTTGAGAGCAGCTTCTGGGTGAAGGACGTCGTTTCAATCGAAATCAAGTAAAATCACGGGAGCGGGTGCGCCCAGCGCCGCATTCCCGGCACATTCCAAACGCCCTCCCCTTCCTTCTGCGGTGCGGGAGTGAAGGGGAGGCCTTTATTGCCATCCTATGGCCGGCCCCCTTCAGAAACAAACAGGCAGCCTGCTGCAGCCATCAATTCAGACAAGAAATTCCACCCACAGCACGTTCAGGTGTCAACCACCCCCAACTCCAATTTCAACCGTGCCTTAATGTTCCAGCCAGAGAATCCTTGGCGCATGGATTTGATTATGAAAAAGCATCCAGACGGTGGATCAGAGCCCAATTTGGGTCAAGATGGGCTATGCACGGCACGGGTCCATACCAGGAAAGGAGTGCGGCTCACCCTGCGGGCGCCAATCCAGTCGGGCGCGTGGGGCACCGCCCAAAAACATGAATAAACCCCTTACGTTGATTTGTTTACTATGTTTGACATTGATCTTCACCCTGCTGGGTGGCTGCAAGCCAGCCGGCAGCACGCCAGCCGGCCAGACCCCGTTGGTGGTATTTTGCGCCGGCAGCCTGATTACACCTTTTGAGGCCCTGGAAAAGGCTTTTGAATCCCAGAATCCAGATATTGATGTACAGAATGAATTTCATGGCAGCATTCAAGTCATCCGCCATGTGACAGAGTTGCATGAGCAAATTGATGTGGTGGCCACCGCCGATACAGCACTCATCCCAATGTTGATGTACGCCGTGAATAATCCCGACGATGGGCAGCCTTATGCCAACTGGTATATCCGATTTGCGGGCAATCGACTGGGGATTGCCTACACACCGGCAAGCGCCTATGCCGACGAGATCACAGCTGATAACTGGACGGAGATTCTGGCCCGCCCGGATGTGCGCGTGGGGATCGCTGATCCCCGTTTCGATGCCGCCGGATACCGGGCGCTGATGGCCTACAGCCTGGCACAAAAATTATATGATCAGCCTACATTATTCTTTGATCAGTTTGCCGGACAGTTCCGCTATCCCATCAACCTCATGCCCGCGGCGGATGGTAGTACCATCATCCGTGTCCCGGAAGTGTTGGAAAATCGGACCGATGCCCATGTGATCATCCGCGGGGCCAGCATCCAGTTGATTGCACTGCTCGAATCCGGTGAACTGGATTATGCCTTTGAGTACGAAACCGTCATCCTGCAGCATCAGTTGAATCTGCTGGCGCTGCCGGATGAGCTCAACCTGGGAAACCCGGATCATGCCACAGACTATGCGCAGGCCACCATCCAGCTGGATTTCCAACGGTTTTCAAGCGTGGATCCGGTTTTTCAGGGCGCCCCCATCAGTTACGGCATCACCATTCCAACCAACGCTCCGCACAATACGGCCGCCGTACGATACCTGGCTTTTCTGCTCAGCCCGGAGGGCCGGGCTGTCATGATGGCGGCACAACACCCGCTGTTTGAGGCCCCCACAGCCAACAATTACGATAATCTGCCGGCGGCGCTCCAGCGGCTGGTCACCGCTGAACCAGCGCCCACTCCCTAGCCAGTTGGATTGACGCTGCAAAAAATGAAGCATCACGAAGTTCCACCAAGCTTTTGGCCAGCTGCGGTTCTGCTGCTGGTCTTCATTCTGCTGCCGCTGTTGAGTTTGCTATTCTCAGCCCAGCCGGCAGTGCTGGCACAAACCCTGATGGACGCCGAGGTGCTGCGTTCACTGGGGATCACCTTTGTCGGGGCCGGAATTGCCACCGCGTTGGGGTTGTTGGTCGGCCTGCCGCTGGCATTCACCCTGGCGCGGGGTCATTTCCCGGGCAAGGGTTGGGTGGAGGCGTTAATTGACCTGCCGGTGATCATCCCGCACACCGCAGCAGGGGTGGCCCTGCTACTTGTTTTTGGCCGCCAAGGCGTGCTGGGCCGCTGGCTGACGCCGCTGGGGATCTATTTTACCGACAATCTGGCAGGAATTGTCATCGCCATGTTATTCGTCAGCTTGCCGCTCCTGGTACACCCGGCTCGATCGGCGTTCACGCAACTGGATCGCGAGGTGGAGCAATCCGCCCGGGTTGATGGCGCTTCCGGCTGGCAGGTGTTCTGGCAGATCATGCTGCCGCAGGCCTGGCGCGGGGTCTTCAGTGGCGCGTTGATGATGTGGGCGCGTGGGATCAGTGAGTTTGGCGCTGTGGTCATTCTGGCCTACCACCCCAAGGTGGCCCCCGTCCTGGTGTTTGAACGCTTTAACGGTTTTGGATTAAAGGCGGCGCTGCCTGTAGCGGCCATCCTGGTGGCAGTGGCGTTGCTCGTGTTCGGCAGTCTGCGCTGGCTGGCACGGGAATGATCATTTACCCGCATAAGGTCTAATCCAATCAGGCGTGCAGCACAAAATTGCACGCCTGATTTTTTCTTGTCATCTGGTTTATACGGTACACCCGGTTTTTCCAGCAGGTAAATATAACCCCAGCAGGTAAATATAACCCCGGCAGGTAAATATAACCTACGACTCGCCGTTAACCCGGCGCAGCTTGCGCTGTGATTGTAGTTCGCTGGCATAGACCCGCTTGATGCCATCACCAACGGCCTGTTCAGTGACGCGAATATACTTGACCAGGCGCTCAAATCCGCCCGGTTCCACGGACGCAGCCTGATCACTGCCCCACATGGCCCGGTCAAGGGTGATGTGCCGCTCCACCACGCAGGCACCGAGGGCCACTGCCACGGCTGAAGGCACCAGTCCCACTTCATGCCCGGAGTAACCAATCGGGCAGGGGTACTCGGCCCGCAGGGTTTGCACCATGCGCAAGTTCAATTCCTCCGGTTCACAGGGATAAGCACTGGTCGTATGACAGATCACCAGCTTGCTCATATCCAGAAGTGGCACAGCCGTCCGGATTTGTTCCATGGTGGACATACCCGTGGACAGAATAATGGGTCGACCGGTGTTTTTCAGATGCCGCAGCAGGCTGTGGTCGGTTAACGACGCCGAAGGTATCTTGTAGCACAATGGGTTGAACTGTTCCAAGAAGTCCACTGAGGGCTCATCCCAAACCGAAGCAAACCAGTCGATCCCCACCTGCCGACAGTAGCGGTCGATCTCACCATACTCTTCGGCTCCGAATTCCGTCTTATGGCGGTATTCCAGATATGTGATGTACCCCCAAGGAGTTTCGCGCATTTGATTGCGCTGTTCCGGGGGCACGCAGAGTTCGGGGGTGCGTTTCTGGAATTTCACCGCATCCACGCCGGCGTGTTTCGCAGCATCAATCAATTGCTTGGCAATTTCAAGGTCGCCGTTATGGTTGATACCGATTTCAGCAATGATGTAAGTCGGATGGCCATCGCCAATCATCCGGTCGCCAATTTTCACAACACGAGTCATAGATGTTACTCCTGATTATTTTGTAAAATTAGATCGCAGAGCTCACGCACAGCGCCATGTCCGCCGGTACGGGTCAACACCAGGTCGGCTTCGCGAACCACTGCTGGTTCTGCATCCGCAGGAACCACGGCACAGCCCACCAGGGGGAAACATTCCAGATCATTAATATCGTTGCCAATATAAACCACTTCGGCAGGGGAAACGTTATATTCAACCAGCAGTTCGATCAGTGCTGAACCCTTGTCCAGCGTATTTTGTATGCAGGGGAGATCCATTTTTTTACAGCGGGCAGACACAACCGGATTGGCCTCCCGTGAAAGGACCAATGCGCGGATTGCCAACCGGTCCCGCAACTCGTTTAACCCCATGCTGTCACCCCGGAAAGCAGCCACACTTTCATGCCCCGCTTGATCGACCCAAACACGATTATCAGTGAGAACACCGTCAAAATCCATGATGATTAGTGAGACCTTGGAGGGCAGTGGACGGCGGGGCCGGTGTGGGGTGACCATTTCCAGGCCCCCATACCAAACCAGCCATTCATACCGCTGCCAGTCCCGCGGGGTGTCAATATCCACAGTGTAATTCGGATCGATAAGAATGGGAAGAATAGCTCGTCCGCTCATTGACCCCTGTTCCAAAATGACAGCCGGGCGAATCACGTCGACATGACCGGTCTGCCAGTACACCGGCGGAAGAATCTGGCGCGGAGCGTTATACGGTTCGGCAATTCCGGGTACTTCCAACAGGGGGGTCATCGGACTGTCGGAGGTGGTCAGCCGCCACATCTTATGGGGGTTCTGCCCGGCGGGCACCACACCCCGGACCGAGTCCGCCTCGGGATGCGCCAGCAACAAACGGACAGCCGAATCCACCAGGGCCGGCGGTCGAATAGGTGAGGTGGGGCGCAGTTGAATCACCAAGTCAGGATGATAATTTTCGTTTTCGGCCAGCCAGTGCAGAGCATGTTCGAAGACCGGCAGGTCGGTTGTCGCGTCCTGAGCAAATTCAGCCGGGCGTAGGAAAGGGGCTTCCGCCCCATGCCGGCAGGCCACAGCTGCTATTTCCGCATCGTCAGTGGATAGTATGACCCGTGTAACGGTTTCCGCCTGCAGGCCGGCCGCGATACTGTACGCAATCAACGGATACCCGGCAAAGTTTCGGATATTCTTGCGCGGGATGCTCTTGGAACCGCCGCGCGCCGGGATGATCGCCAACACTTCGTGGCGGTCTACCATGCCGTCCAGCCTCCATCAACCACCAAGTTGGCCCCGGTCATATAAGAGGACGCATCTGACGCCAAAAACAGAATGGCGCCATTCATTTCCTCACGCCGGGCCATGCGACCGAGCACCGTGCGGGCAGAATACTGCTGGGTGAAAACTTCATCGTGGTCATTAAAAACGCCACCGGGGGTGAGGGCATTGGCACGAATGTTGCGGCCCGCATAATAGGTCGCCAGATAACGGGTCAATCCCAGGACACCTGCCTTGGTAACGGAATAGAAAACCGGTTTGTAGTTTTGGGTCTCCTGCCCCGGGCGGCGGTAGAGTCGTTGGTCTGGGCCGACCAGACCGTAAGTGGAACAGATATTGATGATGACCCCATGATCTTGGACAATCATGGGCTGTACCGCTGCCTGGGCACACAGGAACATGCCCGTCAGGTTGACATCCAGGGCCTGTCGCCAGGCCGACAAGGGATAATTTTCAAAGGCATTGGCACCCTGTTGTCCCACGCTGGCCTGATCAAACTTGGGGTCCATGGCGGCAGAGCAAACCAGGATGTCCAGCCGGTCGTAAGTTTTGGTACAGGCTTCCACCATGGCGCGCACGGACTCGGGGTCGGTGACATCCACGCCCACCCCCAGAGCAGCCAGACCTTCCGCCTGTAGTTCCGCCGCTACAGCCTCGGCGGCGGCCGAGTTGAGGTCGGCAACAATCACGCCGGCACCCGCCTGGGCCAGTGACCGACAAAAGCCCCGGCCCAGCAGTCCAGCTCCGCCGGTGACAACCGCTGCCTGGCCACTGAGCTTGAATTGATCAAAAATATGAGTCACAGGACATCCCTCACATCAAAGGTTGACGATTCGGGTGTATTGTACCGCGAATTAAGGCCTGCGTCGGGTTTTAACCGGCGGGTTCGATTCCTGCAGAGACAAGCCAACCTTCCCGCCAAACCCGCCTGCGAGCATGATCAAAAACCGCAGTTCAGGAGCCGGATGCCGTCAGTCCTCGTCAAACTGGGGACGTTCAGGTAAGCCATGAAAATAGACGTTCCGATCATCGTAATCATCAATCTGACCGCTGATCCGGAGGTATTCCAGTTCTTCGGCACGGATGGTATGACTGATCTGAGTTTCTGTCAGGTGCATAAACTCACCGCTAATCATGTCCTGAAACAGTCCCCGACTCCAGTCAATGGCAACACGACCGTTATAAAGGACAACGACCCACGGTCTACCGATAGCACTTCCAGTTTTCATGCTGCCCCCCCTTTGAAATATGGCCCTTGGTTGGTGATTTTATGCTTTTTTCTCGTTTGCGACAATCTGTGCAAACGTGGTGTTGCGTAACCGCTCGATCAAGACATCCTGGGTATCACACCAGAGGGCTCGCAGTGGACAATCGTCTCCAAATGGACACACTGCTGAAGAGAGCGTGCACTGATTTAATTCCATTGGGCCATCAATCGCCTCAACAACTTCCAAAACAGAAATTTCCTCTGCCGGGCGAGCCAGGGTGACTCCACCACGGGCGCCGCGCGAGGTATGGATCAAACCGGCAATCGATAATTGTGAAATGATTTTGGCTAAAAATGACGGGGGGATATGCTGCACTTCGGCAATCTGACTGGTGGCGGAGCGGATATTGGCATCCTGGCGGGCCAGGTAAAGAATGGCACGGAGAGCGTAGTCGGCCTGACGGGTGATTTGCATAATGACTTCCTTGCTGAAAACAGAAAATTGGGTAAGATTACTCCACTCTAAATAAGTTTATTCGAGCCGTAATTATCAGACAAGTAATAAAGGTCATTCGTCCTGAATGACTTTTGGCAAGGGTGATGTGCTCCACCGCCTTCAACCAGCCGTGGTCATCAATATTTTTATGCCGGCTTACGGGATGTAAATGCGCCCGGTAACGATCAAGAAAAGTGTCCCCAACAAGCAGGTGGAGAATAAAAGCAACAAGGAGACAATAAAGCGTTGGGAGGCGGTCATGCCAAGGATCAATTTCTCCTGTGAGCGAGTCAATTGACGTGGCGCAGGACGGGGACCGGCCGCTGGTTTTTGTGATTTGGGCTGAGGCTCGGGTTCTTCGCTAAAGTCCGCCGAATTGCGTAAATCTTCAAGCATCGGTCAATCTCCGGTTTAAGGATACGCCGGGCGCAGACTGACGTCGCCGGCAGGGATGGTGAGTTCCGGTCCGCTTTCAGGCTTGAGCCGCAGGGCGCCGGTTGCATCAACGCCAAGCAGCACACCCCATTTGACAGGCTGGCCCTCATTCTCAATATACACGGTTTCGCCCAGAAATGCCAGTGCACGCTGCCAAATTTGCAGCATTTCGGGACTGCCCAGTTGGGGGCGTAGAGCAAAAAAGGCGCTCAGAACCTCACGCAGCAGAGTCAACCGGTCCACCGCCCCCCCAAAAGCCACCTCCACACAGGTTGCCGGAAAGCGCAGCAGGTTTTGCGGCGGCACGGATTCTGGCCGAACGTTGACCCCCAGCCCCAATACAACCACCGGCCGGTTCGCATCGGTCCAGTCAGCCTCTGCCAGGATGCCGGCAGTTTTGCGGCCATTCAGCAGAACATCATTGGGCCACTTAATTTTTACCGGCAGGCCGTAGGTCAGGAGTGTCTTCCAAAGGGCTAGTCCGGCCAGTGGTGAGAACAGCCCCAGGTGGGGCCGCTCCATCGGGGTGGCGCGCAGGATCAGGCTGAAAGCCAGGGCCGAGCCGGGTGGTGTATACCAGCGCCGATCCAATCGACCGCGTCCCGCAGTTTGCTCATCGGCAACCACCAGGCAGCCATCAGGCGCGCCCGCCGCCGCCCAGGCCAGTGCATCAGCATTGGTCGAACCAGTGACTGGCAGGTAGCAGACTTGCGGAACAGGCAGGCCGCACAGCGCGGCGGTGAGGGTATGAGCGTCCACACCCACATTGTACATCAAATGTGATGGCAGGCAGGATTAAGGTTTTGGCTTTTGGTGTGCCTGCCGGAAACTGATCATCTGCCCAGCGGCTTCGTCATACAATGCCAGCGGAATTGAGGTGAGGCTTTGCCGGATGGTCAGGGTGGGAGACTGGCGTAGCAGGGGGTCCGATTGATAGGCGGCATCGAGAGCGTAGTTGGGCACCAGCGGATTAAGGTGGTGGATGTGGTGAAAGCCAATATTCCCCGTGAACCATTGCAGCACCTGCGGCAGCCGGTAATAGGAAGCCCCTTGAAAGGCGGAAGCCACATAGTTCCACTGCAAAGTGCGCGCCCAGTAGACACCGGCAAACTGATGTTGAATGTAAAACATCCAGATGCCCGCCATCCCACCCAGCCAGATAATGGGTAGTTGGATGAGGATATACTCTTTGAAGCCCAGCAGCAGACTGAGGCCCACCGCCAGACCCAGAATGGCCAGATTGGCCCAGATGACCGAGCGGGTCTCTTTTTGGCCGTGGCGCGGCAGCGGCAGCC
>DAOQTN010000027.1:0-13219 GCA_035340555.1 Anaerolineaceae bacterium
CCTGCTGCCGGAAGCCTTTCGCACTCAGTTTGTGCTGCCGGAAGGATGGACCTCAGCCACCTCCCCGGCTGAGGCTGACGCGGCACTCACCTTTACCCCGGATAATCCAGTGGCCACCTGGGTCTTTGCCCTGGTGGCCGCCTTTCCCACCCTGGTGGATGATGTCTCCGGTGAGGAACTGCGCGCTTTCTGGCAGTTGGGGGCGGAGTTTCCAGCTGCGGGGCTGTTGCTGGATGCCACCACCCAGGCGGCCCTGATCTCAAGCTGGGGCGCGCCGCAGTGCCCGGTGCGGGTTTTGCCGGCGGCTGATCTGCTGGATGCTGCCTGGGCGGATTTGACAGCCTGGGCGATTATTCCTTTTGAGGATATCCAGCCGCGCTGGAAGGTGTTGAGCCTGGACGGACACTCGCCACTGCGCAAGGATTTCAGTCCGAGGGATTATGCCTTGAGCTTCTCCATCTCCCTGCTGACTGCCGATCCAGCTTTGGCTGCGGCGCTGGCCGGTTCGCCGGGTCTGTCCCTGCCGGAGACCAATCGTGATCCGGCACTGCTGACCACGGTGATCCTGACCGGGGTCACGGCCCTGGTGCGGGCCACAGCTTCCGAGATGGAATACTATGGGGTGACCCATCCGGCTGAGTTCATTGGCCCGACGCTCGCCGCGGCCGATATCACCCATGTCAGCAACGAAATTCCCTTTGACAAGAAATGCCCCCATCCCAAGGACAACACCAGCCCGGACCTGGTTTTCTGCTCGCGGGACAAGTATCTGGAACTGCTGCAGGTTGTGGGCACGGATGTGGTTGAACTGACCGGGGACCACTTCCAGGATTGGGGTGCGCCGGCCATGCTGCATACTCTGGACCTGTACCAGGCGCTGGGCTGGCCCTACTATGGAGGTGGGGCGAACCTTGAGGAGGCCCGTCAGCCGGTCTTGTTTGAGCATAACGGCAACAAAATAGCCTTTCTGGGCTGCAATGCCAAACCCCCCGGCTATGCCCAGGCCAGCGAACAGCTGCCTGGGGCCTATCACTGCGATATGGCGTATATGGCCGCCGAGGTCCAACGCCTGCGCGCAGCCGGCTACATGCCCATTGTCACTTTCCAGCATGAAGAATTTTATGAGTGGATCGCCCGCCCCTCCCTGGTGGAGGATTTTCACCGCATGGCGGAGGCCGGGGCGGTGATTGTCAGCGGCAGCCAGGCGCATCAGCCGCACGGCATGGAGTTTTACGGCGGGGCGATGCTGCGGTATGGCCTGGGCAACCTGTTTTTTGACCAGTATACTTGGTGCGATGCCTGTGATGAAGCCTTCATTGACCGCCATGTATTTTACAACGGGCAGTACCTGGGCGTGGAACTTTTATCGATCCAGTTTGTGGATTATTCGCGCCCGCGGTGGATGACCCCGGAAGAACGCCAGCAGCTGCTGGAGAAAACCTTCCAGGCCAGCGGCTGGCTGGAAGCAGATGGTCAATAGAATCTGATGACCAATTAATCAAAAACGGAGGATTTAAACGATGGGATTGAAACCCGACCACTGGATCCGGAAGATGGCGCTTGAACAAAAGATGGTGGAACCCTTTGTCGATACGCAGGTGCGGGAGGGCGTGATCAGTTATGGCCTCTCGTCCTACGGCTATGACATCCGCGTTGCCGACGAGTTTAAGATCTTTACCAATGTTTTCTCGGCAGTGGTGGATCCCAAAAACTTTGATCCCCGCTCGATGATCGACTTCAAGGGCGATGTCTGCGTCATTCCCCCAAATTCGTTTGCACTGGCCCGCACCATTGAATACTTCCGCATCCCGCGCGGCGTGCTGACGATCTGCCTGGGCAAAAGCACTTATGCCCGCTGCGGCATCATCGTCAACGTCACCCCCTTTGAACCTGAGTGGGAGGGTTTTGTAACCCTGGAAATCTCCAATACGACCCCCCTGCCGGCGCGCATTTATGCCAATGAAGGCATCGCCCAGGTGTTGTTCTTTGAGGGCGATGAAGTCTGCCAGACCTCTTATGCCGACAAGAAGGGTAAGTATCAGCGCCAGTCCTCCATCGCTCTGCCCAAGATTTAATTCTATTCAATCCGACTGGACCTGACCGCCAACCAGCTGCGCCCCAACTGGACACAACCTGATCCAATTGACTAAAACCAGAAGCAGAACCAGAACAGACCCAAATCCGGCCCAAGCCAGACCCCAATCATACCAGACCCAAATCCGGCCCAAGCCAGACCCCAATCGTACCAGACCAGTGGAGGGAGCGATGACCTCGTCGGAAAATTATTTTTCCCTGGATCCCCGCAGCTATACGCTGCATGTCAATTCTCCCGATGATGCCCTGCCGCATGTGGCGGGAGCCCCCTTTTTTGTCTTCTACTGGCAAAATGGGCGGCTTTACCGTCTGCCGGAGCAGCCCCCCCAATCATCAGTTGGCGAATGGCAGTCGGTGCCCTCCCCACTGGGCGACCTGTGGGTGGTTAAACACATCTTTGCTGCGGATCGACAGGGCGTGGTCCTGACGATCATGCTGGGGAGCTGTCCCGGGCGCCCCTTGTTTTTGTGGAAGCTGGCGGTGGAAAATCAGGGTGGGCAGCCGCTGACGTTGGATCACTTTGCCCCCATGCAGGCCGCCCTGGGAGATCTGGGCTATGACTTGGGGGATGACCTGGCCTTTCACACCAACGGCTGGCAGTCCTGGTCATACACCGCCACCTATGGCGCCGCCCAACGGCAGCGTCAATCGGTCCTGGGGCCATTGCAGTGCCCGATGGTTTACAATGCCTCCACACCGCGCCTGCGCGGCCGGGGCCTTTTCGCCAGTGACTTTTTCGCTGTGCTGGGCAGCCGCAGCCGGCGTACCGGACTGCTGGCTGGATTCCTGTCCCAGCAGCAGCAGTTTGGCTCCATTGTGGCCAACCTGCATCCCAACGGCCGGCTGCATCTGCTGGCTAGCGGGGATCGCGCCCGGCTCGATCCAGGCCGCAGCATGGAAACTGATTGGGCGGTTCTGCTGCCGTTTCACCTGGACCAGCCGGATGCCCTGGCGCCATATTTTCAAGCCGTGGCTGATTGGCATCAGGTCTCCTTCCCTGCTGCGCCTCCCACGGGGTGGTGCTCCTGGTATCACTTTTATACGAAAGTCACCGCGGCAGATATTCGTCAGAATCTGCAGGCGATCGGTGATCTGAAAGACGAACTGCCGCTCCCCCTGGTGCAGATTGATGATGGCTTCGAGGCCGCTGTGGGGGACTGGTTTGACTTCCGGCCCACCTTCCCCGATGGAGTGGCAGTTCTGGCCGATGAAATCAAAGCGGCCGGTCACACCCCGGGGCTATGGCTGGCCCCCTTCATCCTCCAACCCGATTCCCGCCTGGCCCGGGAACATCCCGGTTGGCTCTTGCGGGATACCCGCGGCCGGCGGGTCAACGCCGGCTTTGTCTGGAATAATCTCGCCGCGGGGCTGGATCTCACCGTTCCGGCGGCCCTGGAATATGCCTGTCAGGCGGTCTCCACGGCCGCCCATGATTGGGGCTTCCCCTATCTGAAACTGGATTTTCTTTATGCTGCAGTCCTGCCGGGGCGTTACAGCGATCCGACCCGTACCCGGGCCCAGGTTTTACGCCACGGACTGGAGGCCTTGCGCCAGGCCGCTGGCCCGGACACCTTCCTGCTGGGCTGCGGCATGCCGCTGGGCTCGGGCTTGGGCCTGGTGGAGGCTAACCGGATTGGGGCCGATGTCAGCGGCTCCTGGGATCCCAACTGGAATGGGGTTTATCCGGTGTTCAAGCGTGAGCCGAATATGCCCTCCGCCCGGGTGGCCTTGCAAAACATCATCACCCGGGCCCCCCTGCACCGGTACTGGTGGCTGAATGATCCGGATTGTTTGCTGGTCCGCGAGGATACCCGGTTGAGCTTGCCCGAGGTGCAGACCCTGGCCTCGGCCATTGCCCTGACCGGGGGCTCCCTGCTGGTCTCCGATGACCTGCCCCGTCTCTCAGCTGAGCGCCGCCGTATTGCCGCAGTGCTCCTGCCGGCGATTGGTGAGCGGGCCTGGGTGATTGACTGGCTCGATGCGGAGACCCCCTGCCGGCTGCGGGTGGATCTGGGCGGACCCGGCGGAGCCTGGCATCTGTTGGGCTGGTTCAATTGGACCGATAAGCCGCAGCTTTTCCGCTGGCGGCCGGAGGATTATCAGCTGCCGGCAGGGTCCTATTGGCTACGCTCCTTCTGGGATGGCTATCTGGCTCAGGCCGCGCCTGGCGTGGAGCCGGTATTCCCGGCCCTGCCGCCGCATGGGGCCCTGGTCCTGGCAGTGCGGCCGGTGACCCAGTTGCCGCAGTATCTGGGCAGCGATCTGCACCTGTCGATGGGCCTGGAACTGGCTGAATGGCATGCCACCGCGCAGGGGGTTTCCTTGAGGTTGGCACTGCCCCGCCACTGCACCGGTTTTGTCGATCTGGCCCTGCCCCAGCCGCCGCTGGCTGAAACCGCCCCAGCCGTCGCCCCCGGGGTCTTCCGTTTCCCGGTGACACTTGCCCCCACTGCCCAGCTGGACGTTTCCTGGACCCATTAGATTGTTTCAGTGCCCTGGTATGAATATGGAAACCGCCCATGCAGTCAGCATGGGCGGTTTGATTTTGTCGGTTGGTGGCTGGCGGTTGGCAGCCAGGCCGTGGCCGGCTTGAGCGGCTTATGACTTTGGCGCTGCTTCGGCAGCTCTCCGGGCCGCCTTTTTGGCTCGATTCCGGCGCACAATCGCCCGCACGATCAGGAATACCAGGAAGAACGGCAGGGCAATGGTAGCCAGCACCGGGACGAAGTAGACAAAGAACTTGATGAGGAAGTTGATGAAGCCCTGCCAGAAGTTGATCAACGACTGGATGGCATCACGCAGGACACCCTTTGGCTCCCAGCCGGCAACGGTGATCGGCTTCACCGCTTCCTGGGCCTGGATTGTTACGGTGATCTTTGACATGGCTGCGGCTTCGGCGTAGTACTGCATCTGACCTTTGATCAGCTCGATTTCCTCGGTCACCTGGATCAGCTCCTGATACACCTCCAGGACAGCCTCGGTATCTGTGGCTGCATCCATGATTTCATTTAATTTTTCGGCAGCTGCTTCCAGATTGGCCAGTCGGGATTCCAGATCCGCATACTGCTTGGTGATATCCTCCCCGGTGATCGTTTCGGTGAGGATGTCTTTTTCCGGATTTTCCACCAGAGTCTTGATCTGGCGGACGGCTGTATTCAGCTGGGCGGAGGGTATCCGGACGGTGATGGTGGCCGCCGGGATTTCGATGCCGCTGGGGCTCATGGCTTTATAAAGATAGGAGGAGACCACATATCCCCCCATGCCTTCAGACATGATCACAATGTTATCCATGGCTGCGGCCGGATCGACCACCACAATCGACAGATTGGCATCGTGGATGACCATCCGTTCGGCGGCCGGTTGGTAACCCTCGCCCAGGGAACTGATCTGGGCGTTTTCCACCGTACCCGGGGCATCCACCCAACCCCCGGCCAGGTCGGATACCGGTTGCGGGGCTTCAGTGGCGACCGCAAAAAATTCTTCCTGGGGTGAATTATATGAATCCTGCGCTGTGCGCGCGGCGGGTGTGCAGGCCGACAGGGCAACGGCCAGAATCAAGAAAATGGCAAAAAACAAAGATGGGCGCTTCATGGGGTTCTCCTCCTCGAGAGACCGGCCGCAGCAGAGACCGGCCGGCACGTTTTGATTGGTTTATGATGGTGTTCTGCTGTTGGTTAGACGATTTTGACAGGGAAATGGTTCCCTGATCAGTGTACAGGAAAACCCTGAAAGGTGCAACCCGGCCACGGCAGCCAGCCACAGCAACCGGCCACGGCAGCCAGTCACGGCAGCCAGCCACGGCAGCCAGTCACAGCAACCGGCCACGGCAGCCAGTCATGGCAGCCAACGCTCCGGTTAGCAGGATAATCGCACTAAACAGATCGGACCTTTAGGGGAATCCAATGTCATTTCATCACCCCCGCGGATCAAATTACATTCCAGTCAGGGCCTCATTTGGGAAACCAACCATTGCAGCTACAAACAGCTGTCGCCAACCCTGGCCGGTGGGGTGTCCAATCTGGCCAGGGGGACCGGGGGACGGCTAGCTGCCCTCCACCAGCCGCATGGCAAAACGCAGCGGCAGTTCGGCCGCCCGGATCCGGTTCTGGGTTTCGACGATGTCATAAACCACCCGCCGCTGGGTCCAGCGCCGGATTTCCGGCTCATAAATGGCATATGCGGCCCGGGGATCGTGATCGCGGGGTTGTCCAACAGAGCCCGGATTGAAGATGGCCAGGGGGGGCATCTCGATGAGCTGGTCCGCCTCCGGCAGGTCATAGGTCACGGCATCCTCGCCGTTGACCATGAAGACAACCGGATGATGAGAATGCCCGACAAACCCATAAGGCGTGTCCAGTGCCAGGAGGTTGAGCGCCGCGGTGTAGGTGTCCAGGATGTATTCCCAGAGGGGGCGGCGCGGGCTGCCGTGGGTTAAGGTCACCAGATCGATTACCTGCTTTTCCGGCAGGCTGCCGAGAAATTCCATGGACGCCGGGCTCAGGGCGGCGCGGGTCCACAGCAGGGCCTGGCCGGCTTCACTGTTGAAGGCTTCAGTGTCAATTTTTCCGAGCGCCGCCGCATCGTGGTTTCCCTGGATGCAGACCAGGTTGGGCAGTTCCCGGACCCGCTGCACACATTCATTGGGGTTGGGGCCGTAACCCACCAGATCCCCCAGGCACCAGACGGCATCAACCGTTTCCGCGTCGGCCAGCACAGCCTCCAGGGCGGATAGATTCGCATGAATATCAGACAGGACCAGGATGCGCATGGTGGGCTCCCCCTCAGGGTAGATCAAAGTTGGCTTCCCAGTGTCCGGGCTCCACCTGTTCAACGGTGGAGGCCAGGCCCAGGATATAGACCCAGGTGACGCCGGGTTTTAAGCGATAGGTCATGCCGCTGGAATCCTTGAACACAAGGGGAGATTGCTTGCCGGCGATCTGCCAGGTGCCCTCCAGCGCGCGTCCATCCCGGAAGAAGAGGGCCGGCTGTCCGGCATAATTGGTGTTCAGATAAACGTTGTGCAAGGTTTCCTTATACTCGATGTATTCGGCAAAAATAATAATCAGATTATCAAATTCTACCTGATGGCCGGTGTTGCGGTCAATGGATTGTACCATCACAAATTCATCTTCCGTCACATCGCTTTCGTAATACCGGCTGTACCGGCCGGAGAGGGGATTGTAATACCACTCCGTCCGGTTGATATTGCTGAACTGGACCCCCAGCATCTCGGCGGTGCGCTCGCTTGGCGGTACCGCATCCGAAAACACCATACCGTCCAGGATCTGGCGCCTGTCGTCCCAGCCCCGGGAGGCCATCCAGTCGCGCAGCCCCGGCACGCTGACAAACGTGCTGGTTTTATAGGCATCATAGCCGTCACAGATGGCCGGGCAGGGGGCATCCGCGATCGCCCGGGCCGGCAACGTGGCAACGATGTCGTCATCCACCAGTGGATCAGCCCCGCGATAGACCAGAACGCCGTTGTAGAAACTAGTCAGTTGGGCATCGACCAGACGCCCTGACCGCAATGGTCCGATGTTGGTTGGCTGCTGGCTGTAAAAAACGGCCAGAAAACGGTCCAGTCCTTCACCGATGTAATAATCGAAAATCACATCCGCCTGGCCCAGCCCGGCATGGGGCCGGCCGCGCCGGGGGTAGTTGGATATCTTGATCAGCAGCGGGCGATGTTCCAGCACGGCTGGATCGCCGACCTGCAAGCCCGTCAGGGGGTTGACATCGGCTGGAAACGGCAGCACACCGGCCACATAGGGCTGGGGGGTGTCCTGATACGCTGCTGGCAGGGTGCCCACCGGCAGCAGGGTGGGCGTGATCGACGGGGTGGGGGTGGGGATCAGGCTGGGCAGCGGCGTGGCAGACCACACCGGCGTGGGGGGGATGGGGCTGGGCATCAGCACCGCTGTGGTCGGCAGCGGAGCGATCAGTTCCGTCAGGCTGCTGCAGCCGGTCAGTGACAGCAGCAGAGTGACCAGGGCAGCCAGCAGCACCCACCCGCGCCTCATCAGAACCATGCCACCACGCGCTGCATGATCATCTCGGCCACCTCGGTCTTGGTGGCTTTTTCCAGGTTTTCCTGGCGCCCGTCGGCAAATAACAGCACCACGCGGTTGGTATCCACCTCAAAGCCGGCATCCGGTGCGCTGACATCGTTCGCGGCAATCAGGTCCAGCTTTTTGGCGGCGAGCTTGACACTGGCATTGGCCAGCAGGGCTTCCGTCTCCGCTGCAAATCCAATGGTCCGGCGGGGAAACCCGGTCTCGACCCGGCGCCGGGCCACAGCTGCCAGGATATCCTCGGTTGGTTCCAGTTCGACATGGGGCAGACCGCCACTTTTTTTCATTTTTTGCACGGCAATCGATTTGGGCCTGAAGTCGGCCACCGCCGCGGCCATGATCAGGACATCGGCATCCGCCGTCTCCTGCAGCACCGCAGCCATCATTTCAGCGGCATTAATCACCCGCCGCACGACCGCCCCCACCGGTGGCGGCAGGACGCTTGGAGCGGTGATCAGGGTCACCGTGGCGCCCAGGTCAATGGCGGCCTGGGCCAGGGCGTAGCCCTGCTTGCCCGAGGACCGGTTGGTCAGCACGCGCACCGGATCCAGGGCTTCCTGGGTGCCGCCGGCGGTCACCACAACCCGGCGGTTGGTCAGCGCACCGCTGCGCCCGAGCAGGCAGCGCAGATGGCCAATGATCTCCAGCGGTTCAACCATGCGACCCTTGCCGATCAGCCCGGAGGCCAGATGGCCCTCCGCCGGGCCGATGAGCTGGGCACCGCGCTGGTGCAGGATTTCCAGATTGGCCTGGGTGGCGGGATGGGCATACATGTCCCCATCCATGGCGGGTGCCAGAATCAGCGGGCAGGATGCGGCCAGGGCGGTCACAGAAAGCAGGTTGTCGCCAATCCCGTGGGCCAGCCGGGCCAGGGTATTGGCACTGGCCGGCGCAATCACCAGCGCATCGGCATGATGCCCGAGCCCGATATGGGTGACGTGACCTTCACCCCCCCACAGGTCTGTGTCGGTATAAGCCTTGCGGCCAGTGACGGACTGGAAGGTCAGCGGGGTGATAAAATTCAAAGCGCCGGCGGTTAGAATGACATCCAGCAACGCACCGGTCTGGTGCAGCTTGGAGGCCAGATCAGCCGCTTTGTAAGCGGCGATTGATCCGGTGACACCGAGTATGATCCGTTTGCCAGTCAGGGGATTCAAGGGGTACCTCCGGGGGATGGGTTCATTTTGCTGCTTGTGGGTTCATTTTGGGGATGCCATGTTTACTGCGTGAGGTTTGCGTTCACTTCATAGTGGAGAATGTGTTTATTGCGTGGGATTTGCGTTCATTTCATAAATGATGCGCAGACCATCCAGCGTCAGCCAGGGGGCGATGATGTCAATGGCTGGGGTGTGGGTGGCGATAACCTCTGCCAGGCCCCCGGTGGCGATGACTTTCATCGGAGCGCCCAGGATGGTGCGAAAACGCGCCGTCATGCCTTCCACCAGGCAGAGATAGCCAAAAACCAGCCCAGATTGGAGGGCATGGGTGGTGTTGCGCCCGATCACGCTGGGCGGGGCGGCCAGCTCCACTGGGGACAGCCGGGCGGCCCGTTTAAAGAGTGCATCCGCCGCCACACCCACTCCGGCAGTGATGGCCCCGCCGAGGTACTCGCCGGCAGCGGTCAGGGCGTTGAAGGTGGTGGCCGTGCCGAAATCGATGATGCAGGCCGGTCCGCCATAAAGATGCTGGACGGCGGCGGCATCCGCAATCCGGTCCGCGCCCACAGCGCGGGGATCCTCGTAGCCAATGGTGATCCCGGTTTGCAGGGTACTGTCCACCACCAGCGGGTCCTGATTGAGGTACTGCCGGCAGGCGGCGATGATCCGCCCGGTCAGCGGCGGCACCACCGAGGACAGGCAGATCCCGCTCAACTCCGCCGGGGTGCGTCCGATTGACTGCAGCAGCCCCATCATTTGCAGGCCGTACTCATCCGGCATGCGTTCATGGTCTGTCGCCAGCCGCCAGTGCGGCCCCAAGGCCGCGCCGTCATACAGCCCGAAGGTCAGGTTGGTATTGCCGATATCAATGGTCAGCAGCATGGGTGATCTCCAACAGACGGTTACGTGCAGAAGGTTACGTGCAGAAGGCTACGTTCAGAAGGCTACGTTCAGAAGGCGACGTGCAGAAGGCGATGTGCAGAAGGCGATGTGCAGAAGGCCCGGTTCAGAAAGTTACGTGCCCGGTTCACTCGCCCGCACCGCCTCAATTACTTCAGCGGCATGATCAAACCGGCTGAAGGCGGGCATGATGTAGATGCCCTCAATGGGTGCGGCTGAGCGCATCTGTGCCACCAATTCTATCGCAATTTCAATTCCCGCGCGGGGGGCATTTTCACCGGCGCTCTCCATCCGGGTCCGTACCCCCTCGGGGACGAGGATGCCGGGCACTTCATGATGCAAGAAGGCGGCATGGCGGGCCGAGGCCAGCGGCAGAATGCCGATCAGGATGGGCACAGGCTGCCCATCCACGGCAGCCCGGATGGTCTGCAGGGCTTGTGCCGCCCGGGCGACATCGAATACCGGCTGGGTCAGGATGAAGTCGGCTCCGGCCTTTAGTTTGCGCCGCAAATTTTTCACCTCGTCATCCAGGTTGCCGGCGGTCAAATTCAAGGCACACCCGACGAAGAAGGAGGTTGGCTGGCCGATGTCCATGCCGGCGTGGTCAATGCCTTCATTAAAACCCTGCTTGATCAGTTTGATCAGACCGGAGGGCACCAGATCGTAATTGTCCATCGCATCCGGGTAATCTCCGATGGCGGTGGGGTCACCCATGACCACAAAGACGTTGCGGACCCCCAGGGCATGGGCGGCCAACAGATCCCCCTGCACCCGCAGCAGGTTACGGCCCCGGGTGGGGAAATGCAGCACCGTCTCGACGCCGATTTGCTTCTGGATCAGGCTGCAAACAGCCCAGGGACTCATGCGCATGCGCGCCATCGGACTGTCGGCCACGTCAATCACATCCGCACCGGCATCGCTCAGCAGGCTGGCCCCGGCCAGCAGCTTGTGGGTGGACAGCCCGCGCGGCGGATCCATCTCCGCAGCGATGACAAAACGACCGGCGGCTATTTTTTCGGCCAGCTGGGTGGGCGGCTGGACTGCCGGCTCCTCCTCCCGATCCAAGACGGCAATCTTGAAGGCCGGTTGGGCGGTGGTTTGGGGGGCTGAATCGATGGCCCGCCGCATGGCCTCCAAATGGGCGGGGGTGGTGCCGCAGCAGCCTCCGATGACCCGGGCCCCCTCCTGCCAGAAGGTGAGCGCATATTCGCCAAAATATTCGGGCGCAGCCGGGTACATGATCCGCCCGGAGGCCTGCTGCGGCCAGCCGGCATTGGGCATCACCGAATAGCCCACCTCCGGAACCGCCTGGCGCATCTGCCGCAGAATCGATAAAATCTGGCTGGGCCCGCCGGAACAATTGACCCCGATGACCTCCGCCCCGATTTGCTGCAAAAACCGTGCCACCTTGGCCGGGCTATCCCCCAGCAGGGTGCGGTCATCCCGGGTGAAGGTCATGGAGGCGATGATGGGCAATTGCGGCGCGACCTGCCGGGCTGCCGCGACGGCTTCCTTGACTTCATAAAGGTCGGTCATGGTTTCGATGATGAGTAGATCAACCCCGGCCTCGGCCAGGGCACCAATCTGCTCGCTGAATGCCTGGCGGGCCTGCTCAGGCTGCACCCGGCCAAAGGGAGCCAACCGCACCCCCAGCGGACCGACATCACCGACGATGAGGATCTCCTTGAAGGACGCCAGGATGACCCGCCGGGCCAGTTCCACCGCCGCGGCGTTAATCTCTGCGGTGCGGTTTTCAAGCCCGTGCTGGGCCAGCTTGAACCGGTTGGCGCCAAAGGTGTTAGTCTGGATCATCTGCGAACCGGCTTCGATGTATTCCCGGTGAATGGCGGCCACCATGGCCGGGTTGTCCAGGTTCAGCAGGTCAAAACATTGTTCAAAATTCACCCCGCGCTGGTGCAACAGGGTCCCCATGGCCCCGTCGGATAGAATGGGGTGTGGGGTGTGGAGTAATTCAGTAAAGGAGGAGGATTTCATGGCACGCTCCTTATTCCGGTTCCTGCCCTGCGGCGGTCATCAATTGATCCACCCGGCTCTGGCCGATATTGAAATAACGCGCCTGGGGGTGGTGCAGAATGATGGCTGCGGTGGACTGCTCCGGCACCAGTTGGTAGGCCGGGGTCAATCTCATGCCCAGTTCCCGTCCGGCCGGCAGCAGCGCAAACACCTTTTCATGGTCAGCCAGCTCCGGGATGGACGGGTAGCCCCAGGAATAACGTTTTCCCTGGGCCGCGGGTAGACCCAATTCCCGCCGCACGTGCTGGTGCAGATATTCCGCCGCGGCTTCGGCCATTTGTACTGCCAGTCCATGGGTGAAGTAGGCTGTGCTGTATTCTCCGGCTGCCTGCAGCTGGTCGAAGCGCTCGGTGGCCTCCGCACCGACGGTGACCACCTGCAGGGCCACCACATCCATAATGCCGGAATCGACCGGCAGAAAATAGTCCGCCAGGCAAAGATACTCGCCCGCGCTCTGGCGGGGAAAATTTAACCGCACCAATTCGGTGGGGCGGCCGACCTCCACGGAAGCTGGATCATAGATAATGAGATCATTGCCGTCCCCTTGCGCCGGCCAGTAGCCGTAGATGCCCTGCGGCTTGAGCCAGCCCTCCCGCAGTGCCGCCCGGCGCATCTCCTCCAGGCGGGCATCGTATTCAGCCTGAAGTTTTGTCCAGTCCTCCCCGTGGGCGTTCTTGGCCCCCCAGGAGAGCCGGAAGAGTTCATTCCGGTTCAGACAGGTGAAGACCGCTTCCAGCGGCATGGCGCGCACCACGCGTATCCCCCAGTGAGGCGGACGTGGGATGTTCAAGGCTGGGCTGATGCCTGAGCGCCGGGACGATGGCGGGGCGGCCTGGCCGGGCCGGTCGCGCTGAAGTTCAACATCGGCTTCACGGCGGATGCGTTCCAGCAGGGCCGGACGCTGCCGGGGATCCACCAGGGCATCCATCGCCGATCGCACCGACCGCCCGGTGTAGAGGACGT
>DAOQTN010000028.1:0-13034 GCA_035340555.1 Anaerolineaceae bacterium
TAACAAAACCTCGGTATAACCTGATCCATTTTACAGAAAATCGCTTGCATAATCAAACATCCATCACCAATACATACGAGTACAATTCTCAATATCCCTTTGGATACACAACAGTGACCATATACCAGGAGTCTATATTCCATGACTGCATCAACTGATGAAAGAATCCAACGCTACTACTCAATAAATCCTAAGCAGTTTTCAGTTCTAACGAGCTTAATAATCAGTCAGGAAGTTCCTTTGTGGGAAGAGCCTCCAATATTAAGCCTAGAAATTATCCTTAAAACTAATGGAGAGAGTGGAAAAAGCTTACGACTAAAGTTTATAGGCGTTAGAAATTTGGTGGTGAAGCAACCGCCTTTCAGTATTTTTAACGTACCTCTGCTAGAAATTTCATCGATTAGGGAAATGCAATGGGAAACTGCTAAATACGTTGTTAAGGAACCAGAGGAGGAATCTATTTCATTTACATGTCAAGAATTTGATTTTGTTCTTCTGTAGATGATGCGTTTTCGCACCTTGCTACGAAAATAAAACTATGCGGGGCGGGAAACCGTATAACCTAACCTGGTCAGTTCATTTATCATTCGGCTGACGCGCTTCCGACTAACAGTTTCTTTGCGTTCGAAGAATTTCTGTTCATCGAAAGGCCGGTCGCTTTAAAGGCCGGGAAGATAGCGATCCGTCGGATGCACGCTGTGTCGGGCGCACTGACTAGGGATGTGTCACCAAGCCATTCTTAACCACAAGGACGTCTCCAATACATTCCACACGATTATTTTCAACGACTATTCCTCCTGTGTCGGGGCAAGCATATACCATGATGTTATTCTGTTGTGAATAGATCTCGATTTCTGTTTAAAGCCACGTGGCGCCCTAGGTGCGGAACAAAGGCAAAATCAACCAGCCCTAAACCACGAGGTTCAATTTCTTCTGCTGGAAGGGTATCGCCGCACAATAAGGTGGTGCGTATATCTGGAGTCATTAGAATCGCGCCTGCACTGACCCTGATCAATACCCCGCCGCGTGCCACATATTGTCTTAGCACATCCACCAAGTTCCGTACTCTCAACCAATGCAGGAAAAAACTTCTTGCAACCTATGCTTGATCAAATTCGCGCCAAACAATACTCATTTTGTAAAGAAAACTTATCTTTACTGGGCGGATGAGCATTTACTCTACCACAGTTAATCGATCACGAGGAGATCACAAGCTTGTTGATCTATACCCATGTCCTCAATCGCGGACCGAAGGCGATACGCAGCCGGCTGGATGGACAGGCAATTCTGAGAATGGATCAAAAAAGCGGTCGCCCAACCAGGAGACCGCTTTTTAAGTATTCCTTAAAACGTGTTTACCGCGGACCAAGTCCCGCAGGTCGGAATTTATACCCATAAACCAGAATCCCTCGATCATTGCCGTCCTGGCGGATCTTGCGGGTCACCATTTCAACCGGCATGCCAATCTCCACCGTCTGGTCGCCCAGGTCGGTGAGCTGAGCGGTTACCACAGGGCCTTCGTCCAACTGAACCAGCGCCACGGTGTAGGGCGCCTGGGCTTCGTAACCCGCTGGGGCATCCTGCATCATCGTGAACGAAAACACCTTGCCGCGTCCGCTAAAACCATAGGGGGTTTTGGCCTCGCCGCCGCAGTGCGGGCAAACATCCCGCGGGGGGAATATCTTGCCATCACAGTGCGGACAGGTTTCGCCCACCAATGCATATCGTTGTTTTTTCAAACGCCAATGACGTGGAATTTCCATTTTTTCTGCTTCTCCTTCAACTGTATCGAGCCAAAGTTTACTGGTAACAGGCTATCAATTCCTATCAAGTTATCGAATCCCGGGCTTGACTTGCTCTAAAACATGGGTCACGGCAGTTGCTGCCGTCCCACCCAGGTTTTGAACCAGAGCCCGCCGGGCTTTACCAAGTTGATTAACCCCGGCTTCGCCGCGGAGTTGCAGGGTGGCTTCCACAATTTGATACATCCCTGTGGCTCCCAGGGGGTGGCCGCGGGCTTTCAGCCCGCCCAATGTGTTAATCGGCAGAGTGCCGTTGAGATTGAAATGACCATCGGCTGCCAGTTGGGCGGCCTGACCGCGCGGGGCAAATCCGGCCGCTTCCAGCGTCAGTGCAGCATGGATCGAGGAGGTGTCACTTAATTCGAAGAAATCGACATCCTGGGGCATAATCCCGGCCATCCGGCAAGCGCGTTCAATGGAGAGGCGCGCTGATTCGAAAGACAGAAAATCCGGGCGATCGTGCAGGGCCAGGCGGTCGATCACAGAGGCCGACCCGGTGACTTTGACCAGAGGGTGGGCAAAGTCCGCCCCGATCCGGTCGGGTGAGGTTAACAAAACTGCTGCTGCGCCATCGGCATAGGGCGCAATGTCAAATAGATTCAAGGGATCACAAACCGGTTCTGCTCCTGCGTACACCTCGGGCTTAATGGCTTTCCGATACATGGCATTTGGGTTGCCGGCGCCGTTGGCGTGGGCCAGAAGCGGGAACGCGGCAAAGGCCTGCCGGGGTGGGCGGTACTCATACAGGTAGCGCTGCATCAACAGCCCGGCCTGTGATGTGGGTGTCAGTCCTTCCACTGCCTCCCAGTCATAGTCGACCATTTCGGAGACCGCCGATTCCAAGCCGGATCCCACCATGTCCGTGTATTTTTCCACCCCCACCACCAGCACGGTATCCACAAACCCGCTGGCTACCGCCAGGTAGCCCATCCGAAAGACAGCGGCACCCGAAGCATCGGCCGCTTCCACCGTAAAGGCTTCAATGCCGGTTAAGCCGGTATTATCCGCCAGCAGAGCCCCCAGGTTGGATTGGTGGGAGACGGTGGAGGCCAGCATGTTGCCGACATAGAGTGCCTGCGGTTTCAAATCCATCCCGGCTTCGTGACGAGCCGCCAGCATGGCGCGCGCAGCCAAAGATCGCAGTGAAACATCCCAGTGCTCCCCGACGGGGATCTGACCAAGGCCTGCAATGACAACTTCACGCATGGCTAATCCTCCAGCTTGCCGCGGTAGCGGACATAGGTGGCGTAATCAATTTGCGTGCGCCGGGCGATGTAATCCGCCGTCAATGCGGCCCGATTGCGGCGTTCCTCCAGCGCATCCGTCACCCTCAGCGCCATGGCGTCGGAGCCGGCGCCGGAACCAAAGGAGGTGATCAGGATCCGATCGCCGGGTTTGGCGACATCCAGGATTGCCGTGAGGCCAATAATGGCTGCGGCGGCATAGGTATTTCCAATGACCGGTGACAGCAGTCCGGGTTTGATTTGTTCAGGCGAAAATCCCAGCATCCCGGCCACTCGTTGGGGAAATTTGGCGTTGGGCTGATGAAAAACGGCGAAGGCATAATCACTGGCCTGGGTGCCAGTTTCCGTCATCAGGTAGTGCGCTGCTTCATAGACATGCTTAAAATAAGCCGGCTCCCCGGTAAAACGCTGGCCGTGTTCAGGATAATGTTGGTAGGGCCGGCGCCAAAAGTCCGGCGTATCGGTTACAAAGGAGTAGGTGGCCTCGATTACCGCCAGGGCTTCATCCGCTGGTCCCAGAATGTATGCAGCTGCTCCTGAAGCAGCTGTGTATTCCAGCGCGTCACCAGGGCGACCCTGGGCGGTATCCGCACCAATGGCCAGGGCATAATCACCCATGCCGGATCCCACCAAGCCGATGGCGGCCACCATCGCTTCAGTGCCAGCCTTGCAGGCAAACTGCCAGTCGCCCGACTGGACGTGGGGGGCTGCGCCGATGGCTTCCGCAACAACCGTTCCACTGGGTTTGACCGCATAAGGATGGGACTCGGAGCCGACCCAGACTGCTCGGAGGGCATCCGGCCTGATCCCGGCCCGGTGCAATGCATTCCGGGCGGCTTCAATGGACATGGTAATCACATCCTCGTCCAGCCCGGCAACCGCCTTTTCTTTGACGGGTAGTCCGCCGCCAGCCTTGCCCGTCCATACCCGGGCCACCTCGGCAGCTGGCAGCCGATAACGGGGGACATAGGCCCCGTATCCAATGATGCCCACCGGGCGGTTGGGTTTGAGAAGTAAAGAAGGTTGGGTGTCAGTCATCGTTTTTCCTCACGAATTTTTTTAAGTATCATTTCAGCCCGATCCAGGCGCACAGCTTTTTCCTGCACCATCCGGTCTGCTATCCGTTGGACTTCATCAGGTGTCGCCCCGGCGGCAATGGCGACCTGGCGGGCATGCAGGCTCATGTGCCCGCGTTGGATTCCTTCGGTTGCCAGCGCCCGCAGAGCGGCCAGGTTTTGAGCCAGGCCCACGGCGGTAATGATCTCCGCCAGATCCCGGGCTGTTTTTACCCCCATTAATTTCAACGCCGCCCGCGCCGCCGGGTGAACCCGAGTGGCGCCCCCGACCGTTCCCACGGCCATGGGCAGTTCCAATTCCCCCAGCAGATTGCCATCCGCGTCCTTGCTCCAGGTGGACAGGCTGGTGTACCGACCTGTCCGGGCGGCATAGGCATGGGCTCCCGCCTCAATCGCGCGCCAATCGTTGGCGGTTGCCATGACCACGGCATCAATGCCGTTCATGATGCCTTTGTTGTGGGTGGCGGCCCGATAGGGATCTGCCGCGGCAAATGCCCAGGCTGCCAGGATGCCGTCGCGCACCTGTTCGGCCCCAAAATCGCCAAATTCCAGCGCTGTCAACGGCACCATGCAGCGGGCACGGGCCAGCCGGCGGTCTGCCAGGTTGGACAAGATTCGCAGGTGCACCCGCCCGCCGCTGATTTCCGCCACCAGCGGGGTCAGCCGTTCGGTTGCAGTGTTGATTGCATTGGCGCCCATGGCGTCCCGCACATCGTAGATCAAGTGCACAACCAGAAAAGATCCCAGCGGAGATTCTTCAATCAACCGCACCTCCAGATCGCGCGGCCCGCCGCCCAGTCGTTCCAGAATGGGATCAATTGCCGCCGCCGCAGCCAGCAGACGGTCCTTTTGGGCCAGCAATCGCTGTTGAGCGCCCGCCGGATCCGACAGCCCCAAAATCTGCATCTGCCCGATCATCAAGGGTTCATCGCTGCTGGTGGCAAATCCACCACCGCTGCGCACCAGGCGGGCCATGAAAGAGGCGCCTGCCACGATGGAGGGCTCTTCGACCACCATCGGCACCAGAACTGCCCGACCATTGATGACAAAATTTTGAGCAATCCCCAGCGGCAGGGCATAAGTGCCAATCACATTTTCAATCATGTGGTCTGCCTGTTCCAGGCTTAACCCGGCTCGGCCGCTGAGGGCTTCCATCTCTTCATCGGTCAGGCTGAGTTGGCGGGCAATTTGCTGCCGGCGTTCATCAGGCGTCAGATCGTAAAATTTGGGTGTGCTCATTGGACCTCTTGTGTTCCAAGTGTAATTTTGGGTTCCCATCAAAACCTATCATCCTGGCGACAGTCGCCAGTTTTGCGGAGGTTTGGTGGGGTGGCGCTGTCTCTAACAGACAAGCCAATCCATCCGCCCATACGGAAGGGCCGTTGGCGGATGTGCACCCGGCAACCAACTAAACCCTAATCGAGCAGGAAAGTGTCGCCAGGTTTTAAAACATGCACCTGGGCAGACGTTTCTGCCTCCACCTGAGCCTTCCAGGCGGCCGCATTTTGCATAATCAAGTCAAACGTATTGTAGTGAATGGGAATGACATAGCCGGGTGCCAGCAGTTTGACGGCACGCAGGGCATCGGCCGGTCCCATGGTGTAATTATCACCGATGGGCAGTGCGGCCAGATCCAGTCCGCCTTCACCGATCAGCTTCATATCGCCGAACAGTCCGGTATCCCCGGCAAAATACAGCCTGGTCCCATCCCGGGTGGTGATGTGATACCCGCCTGCCAGTCCACCGTAACTGCCATCGGGCAGGGAGCAGCCGTGCAGGGCGGGGGTCAGCTTGATATACCCAAAGGGGTGCGCATAGCCTCCGCCAATGTGCTGGCCATGGGTATTGGTCACGCCGTTCTTTTTTAGCCAGTTACAAATCTCAAAATTGCTGATCACCACGGCTTTTGTCCGTTGGGCGATGGCAATGGCATCCCCCACGTGATCACTGTGGCCATGGGTAATCAGAATGGCATCAGCCTTCACCTGTTCAGCACTGACTGTCGCCGCCTTATTGCCGCTGAAGAACGGATCAATCAGCAGGTGGTAGCCTTCAGTTTCAACGCCCAGCGTGGCGTGGCCGTACCAGGTGATCAGGGTGCTCATGGCGTTTTGGGCTTTTGCAGTGCGCGCCAGAGCAGTGTGCCGCCGGCAAGAATTAGAAGGCTGGAACCGGCAATTTTTAAGGCCGGCTCTCCAAACAGGGTGCTGAAAAAGGCAAAGACTACCAGGCTGATCCCCAGCATCCACAGACCCACATTCACCGTTGTCCGCCCCCATTCACCGACCCAGCCGGCCAGCACCAGACCCAATCCCACGCCGCCAGGCAGCAGGATCCAAAGGTAAGCCCAGGCGCCCCAGTCGGTGGTCAGGGTATTGTACATGAATATGCTTCCCAAGGTTGCTAAAATCGCGGCCGGAATCAGCAGCCCTGCCAGACCTTGTTTGGCCTGGGGAAATATGAACGGCCAGATGGCAAATCCTGCAGCTAAAATAAAAAAGATGATTGGCCAGGATAGGATGATGTCGAATCCTGTTAGTAAATTGGATGCCAGGAAAAGGCCCCCCAACCCAATCAGCAATAGACCAATCACCAATCCCGCTCGATTTTCGCTTTTCATACTGCCTCCTTGATAATTTCCATCACCATTACCATCATCATATTGTTGAAAGACTATTTCGATGTTGATGAATAACCATTTTAAATCACTGAATGATCATCTCAATGACATTGTAGCGCAAATCAGGTCGCTTGGGTCAATAATTTGCGCCGCATAAAAATCGCCACTTCATAATGCTCCACATCCCGGTTGGTGTAGTAAGACAAATCAATGGCCTCAACCTCAAAGCCAACCTGCCGGTAGAACCGGATTGCCGGGACGTTGGTGTTCTGGGTTTCCACCTGCAACGCCCGCAGCCCCTTCTCCCCGGCCCGATCGGCCATGGCCGCCATCAACTGCCGCCCCAGCCCTCGACCGTGCAGATCGGCTGCAATGTGGAACTCGTGGATCCAGAGAATTTTGTTCCAGTGACAGATCTCAGCAATGGCCAATCCCACTAGGCGGTCTCCCAACCAGCAACCCAGCGACATGGCATCCTTGATGAGCTGATCGTAGCGTTCCAGGTCGTCCAGGGAGATCTCGGTATCAAAGTGCCGGATGTAGGGCTGAGCCAGTGGCACCAGTTCCAAACGTAGACAGGTGACCCCATCCTGCTCGGATTTGCTCACCTGGTATTTCTCGCGGGTACTGTAGCCGGTCATCACGGTTTTAAGTTCGTCAACCCGGATTGCCTGCAGTGGTCGAATCTCTATCGGTGTCATGTTTCACTCTCCTGATATTCATGGACCTCATCCGGCCAACCGCCAAGCTGTGCCTGGGTGCCCAGCCGGGCCACCGGACGGGGGCGAACCGGTTCGATCAACAGTCGGTTGCCCGGCAGCCGAACCAGTACCCAGGGGCCGTATTCGGGTGGATATCATCCCTGTATTTCCAGTCCCTGACCGGTGCCAAAATCGCCGCCGCAAATCTGGCGGGTGCAACAATCATATTGCTGCGTGTCACCGAACAACACAATGGCTGCCAGGAGGCCCAGCAGGATGTGCCGTCCCAATTCTGCAGCCGCCTCGCGCCCGTCGGCTGCGGTGGGGGATTCGCCACCTTCCGCCTGTCCGCCAGGAAAGACGTCGTCCTGCTGTCCCCGCGAACCTGGCAGACGCGAGCCACCTGCCCCGCCTGTTCCGCCTGTCCCGCTTGGATCACAATGGCCGCCGCCCGGGTCATGGCAGCACCTGGTCACCCCACTGAATGCAGGTCAAACCCTGGGTGGTGTATTCGCCAATGATGACGCTGGCATAATGAATAGGCAGATCGCGGGCGGCTTCAAAGCTGATATTGCCCAGGACAATCGGCAGCATGCAGCGATATAAGCCGCCGTGTCCCACGCACAGGATATTCACCGGCCGGGCCCCGTACAGACTGATCAGAGACTGGACAAAAGGCTCAAAGCGAGCCCGAATTTCGTGAAAATTCTCCCCGGTTCCGGTCCGCAGATCCCACTCCTGCCGCAGCAGCCAGGCGTCCATGGTTTGACGCCAGGAGGTGCCACCGACGGTATATGATGTGTCTTCCAGATTTCCCAGGTCATATTCCTGCAGCGCCGCGGTGGTTTCGATGACAGCGCCTGTGTTCTGGTTGAGGATTTCAGCAGTTTGCTGGGCTCGCAATAACGGACTGGCAAAGATGCGCTCAAAAATAATGCCGTGTAATTGGGCGGCCAGTGCGGCCGCCTGCTGGCGGCCGGTTTCGGTCAGGCCGTGCTTCCCCGGCCGGTTGGAGAATACCCGCAGGACATTGGCTTCGCTTTCGCCGTGCCGCACGAAATAGAGTTTCATGGGTCTGGGACCTCATTAGTCAGAATATCCTGATTGTACTATAACTATAAAGCCGCCTCCGGGGTGGGGGCGGCTTTATGCCGTTTCAAGGAGAGGGGGTTGGTTAGAGTTCGGACGTACAGTGCGGGCAGCGGGTGGCCCCGATCGGGATGGCCGTCTTGCAGTAGGGGCAGTCCTTGGTGGTGGGAGCAGCCGTTGGCGCAGGTTTGCGCAGCCGATTCACCTGCCTGATGAGCAGGAACAACACAAAGGCCACAATCAGGAAGTCGATGATGGTGTTCAGAAACAACCCATAATTCAATGTGGGTGCACCGGCGTCCTTGGCGGCTTGGAGCGAGGCGTAGGTGCCCCCATCCAACGCCCAGAAGAGCTCTGTAAAGTTGACCTTGCCCAACAGCAGTCCGATGGGGGGCATGATGATATCGTTCACCAGCGAAGTGACAATCTTGCCAAAAGCCCCGCCAATGATGAACCCAATCGCCATGTCAAGCAGGCTGCCCTTTAAGGCGAATTCTTTAAACTCTTTGAGCATTTTGGCGCTCCTGGGGATTAATAGTTAACAATCCGGGGCAGTTGTTTGGCTGATTCGATCCAGGCCGCAACCATCTTGAGGGTGGGCATGCGGCGAACCAACTTCTTGGCCGTATTGACTTCGGTCATCTTGGGCAGCAGGTTTTCGGCTTTGCGCTGAGCCAATTCAGGGACGGTGTCGACGCCTGCGGCTTCCAGCAGATCCCCATATTCGCTGCCGATGCCTTTGACACGGAACAGATCAGCCCGGTTGACCCACTTGAGTATCAGGGTATCGCTGATGCCAGTTTTTTCGGCCAGTTCTTTGCGGCCTTTTGGGGTGGAGCCTTTTTCAAGCAGGGCTTCAATGGTGGCGATGCCAATAGCCTTTAATTTAACAGCGTAAGCTTCGCCAATTCCTTCAATATCAATCAATTTTGCCATCTTTTCCTCCAAAAAATCGTTTATTTTTGTGTCCCAGCCAAATGGCTTATTTGAAGTATAGTACAGATATCCGGTTTGTCAACAATGGCAGGGTGAGCAATTTAACGCCTGGATTTCTGATCCAGTCCGGCCTCAAGGGGTCGCCATCAGAGGTTTGAAGAGAAAATAAATACCAGCAGACACCAGCATGGTCGCGGGAATGGTCAGCAGCCAGGCCACGGCAATCTGACCAGCGACGTTCCACCGCACCTTGCTGAGGCGTTCGGCCGAGCCCACACCCATGATCGCCGAACTGACCACCTGGGTGGTGCTGACCGGGCCACCCAACAGGGCTGCTCCCAGAATGACCGCTGCAGAACTGATCTGAGTGCAGAAGCCGTGCACGGGGCGGATTTTGTAGAACTTGCCCCCCAGGGTGCGGATCAACCGCCAGCCACCGACCGAGGTGCCCAGGGCAATTGCGCTGGCACTGGCCGCCACCACCCAGAGCGGCACTTCGAATTCAGCCAGGCTGCCTGCCGTCACCAGCCCCAGGGTGATGATCCCCATGGTTTTTTGGGCGTCATTGGCCCCGTGACTCAATGCCAACCCGACCGCGGTGATAATCTGGGCGCGTTTGAAGAACCCATTGATTTTGGGGCTGGCCCGTCGGGCGAGAAAATAGACCAGCCGGGTGAGGCCGTAGCCGGCCAGCAGACCCAGCACCGGAGACAAAAATAATGCCAGGAAAACCTTGGTCAGCCCGGCAAATTGAATGTTTTGGAAACCAACACCGGCGGCCACGGCACCAATCAACCCGCCAATCATGGCATGGGATGAACTGCTGGGGATGCCCAAAAACCAGGTGATTAAATTCCACAGGATGGCGCTGGCGAGGGCGGCCAGCAGTACCGGCAACGTAACACTGTGGGGGGGCACAATTCCTTCCCCGATGGTTGAGGCAACAGCCACGCCAAAGATAAACGGTCCGACAAATTCCGCCGCGGCGGTCAGTGTGAGGGCCAGCCGCGGCGACATGGCCCGTGAAGAGATGATTGTGGCGACCAGGTTGCTGGAATCATGAAATCCATTGAGAAAATCAAAGATGAGCGCCAGCCCAATCAGGATGACGAGCAGCGTAGTCATGAGCTAACTCATTTTCATTAAAATGTCTGAGATGACATTGGCTGCAGTGTCTTCGCGATCGGCAGCATTGCTCAGGTGGCGGTAGATTTCACGCACCTTTAGAATGGTCATGACCTGCTTGAGGTTTTTGGGTTCCTGAAATAGATCGGCAATGGCTTCACGGTAAACCTGTTCAACCCGATTTTCCAGCGCCTTGGCCCGTTGGGAATGATCGCTGGCGACGGAATAATGCTTGTCCTGCAAGCGCTGCACAGCCAGGTCAATTTCCACGGCGGCGTCATGCAACAGTGACGCCATGCGCCCCATATAGGGGGTGGGGGAGACATCCAGAACTTCCATTTCCTCCACAGTGGTGGCTGCGTAATCCAGCACGTCATCAATTTCGCGCGAGAGTGAGAAGATGTCTTCCCGGTCCAGCGGGGTGACGAAGGTGCGGGTCAATTCTTCCACCAGGATCCGCCGGACTTCATCCGCCTGCCGCTCGGTATCGGCCACCAACTTGGCCAGGGAGGAACTGCGCTTATGCATGTACTGTGTCAGTGCATCCAAACCTTTGATGGTCAGGTTGGTTTGCTCAATCAGAAGTTGCAAAAACTTGTCAGGTTTTGGTTTAAAGATGTTTTTCAGACTCATGGCATTCGTCCTTGAAATTCCTCAACGCCCCAAAAATTCAGGCATCTGTCAGCGAAAAATTCATTCTACCAGAATTTTAACAAATTGTTAACAATCTGGAGCACGATGACGCAAATACTCCAAAAATTACCGGATGGCCTCCCGCCGGGTTACCAGCGGCGGGTTACCGGCAGCGGGTTATCGGCAGCGGGTTACCGGCAGCGGGCTACCGGCAGCGGGTCACCGGCAGCGGGTTATCGGCAGCGGGTCACCGGCAGCGGATTACTGGCGAAATCCGGCCACTTTGTCGAAAGATTGACCACTGCGGAACTTGAAAGGGTTTTCTGGTGGTGGTACACTTAGAACCGCAATAAACTATAAAGCAAAAGAGTAACATTCCATGCCAGTCATTTACCCATTTACCGCCATTGTCGGTCAGGAGCGCATGCGCCGGGCCCTGGTTCTAAATGCCGTCAACCCCCGCATCGGGGGAGTGCTGATCCGGGGTGAACGCGGTACCGCCAAATCAACGGCTGCCCGCGCCCTGGCTGAATTGCTGCCCGAAGTCAAGGTTGTCAGCGACTGCCGTTTTGGTTGCGATCCTGAAGCGCCCAATACCTGGTGCACGGAATGCCGGGAACGGGTTGCTCAGGGTGAAACGCTGCCGGTGACAACCCGCCGGACCTCTTTTGTGAACCTGCCGGTTTCTGCAACCGAGGACCGGGTGGTGGGAACACTGGATATTGAAAAGGCGATTCAGCAGGGTGAACGCCGCTTTGATGCGGGCATCCTGGCTGCGGCCAACCGCGGCTTGCTCTATATCGATGAGGTCAATCTGTTGGATGATCATGTGGTGGATGTGCTGCTGGATTCAGCGGCCATGGGGATGAATATCGTTGAGCGGGAGGGCATCTCATTCACCCACCCGGCGCGCTTCATCCTGGTGGGCACCATGAACCCGGAGGAGGGCGAGCTTCGCCCTCAGCTGTTGGACCGGTTTGCCCTGTCGGTGGATATTCACGGAATCCGCACCGCACGTGAGCGCGTTCAGATCATGGAGCGAAACCTGGCGTTTGAAGGCGATGCTGAGCGTTTTCGCCAGGATTGGCTGCCGAAGGAGGGTGAACTCTCCCGCCAAATCGATGCCGCCCGGCATCTGCTGGAGCAGGTGACCCACACCCGCCGTGATCTGCTCTCAATCGCGGCCTTGACCTCTTCGCTCAATGTGGATGGGCATCGTGCCGACCTGGTCATTTTGAAAGCTGCCCGGGCCCAGGCGGCCTTTGAAGGCCGGACGGCGATTACCGACCGGGACATTGCCCTGGCTGCCGAGCTGGCCCTGCCGCACCGCATCCGGCGGGGACCATTCAACCAGTCCGAACTCTCCATGGAGCAGCTGCAGGATCGAATTGAACAGCTTCAGGGCAGTGCCAGTACCGGCCAGCAGCGAGATGAGGACGGCGAAGAGACCGACGAGGACACCACCGGGCAAAAAAAAAAGTAACCAACGTTGAGCTAGGTGAAGGTCCGCTCCCTGAAGGGGAGCCGGAGCCGGGCCCGGATTCTGTGTTTGATCAATCCACGGCCCACTGGTGGGAAGGCGGCCAAAAGGTAAAACCGGCCGAGTCTTTTATGCCGCGGCGGCTGGATACGCCCTTGGATAAAATGATCCGCCGGTACGCTGGCCGGCGTTCCCGGACACGCACCGAGCGCAAGCGTGGTCGCTACGTGCAGGCGCGCCCCTCGAATGGCAACCCCTACGATCTGGCGTTTGATGCCACGCTCCGGGCGGCGGCTCCGTTCCAGCGCCGCCGGATTGAGCAGCGTGA
>DAOQTN010000029.1:0-12867 GCA_035340555.1 Anaerolineaceae bacterium
CAGGCCTGACAGGCTTGCTGCACTGCCCCGGGACGGGGTGTCACTGTACGCCGTTGGAAAGCAGCGCGCAGGATATCAGCCTCAGCATTTGTCCAACTGCCCCGGGCAGCTATTGCAGCACAAGCTTCACGCAGTTCACCAGGGGTCTCAGGACTAAAACTCAACGCCGGCAGGCGGTCCGCTGCTGGAAGCGCCGCCAGCGCTGCCAGAGCTCCAACCGCATTTTTGGGCACAGCAGGGAGGTTGTGGAGCCAGGGAAGAGGCACAGTGAGGAAATTTTGCGTTTCTTCCCAAAAATCACGGACCGGACCTGCCAGGCGTGAGCGGACGCCCGCAGCCCATGAAGGGCGCAGGCCAAAGTCGGCTGGGCGATGAAGGACATAGATGCTGACAAAGAGATCATACGCCGAGCCGATGTCCCAGGAGAGGGACGGAGAAGGGGGAGAAGAAGGTGAAGCGGATGATGTCATTAGATATATGTCTAACTTATTAGATGATAATCTAACACCCTGATCCTGTCAACCCCTTAATTCACCCAAATATCTTGTTATCAGTCAATACTGGGAGAAATGTCACCTTGACGCTGTCCATGGTTGCATATACAATCAAGGCTACCAAGTTAATCCGTCTCTTGGGCGCCTTTCCCCCGGATGGGAGGGCTTTATCAATCAGGCGAAACCGGTGCAAGTCCGGTGCTGTCGCGCAACTGTGAGAACCCATGGTTCAAGCCAGGTCGCCCGCCCAGAGAGATGCTGACCACACCCTCGCGGAAAGGAGGTGGAAGCGCTTACAGCTTCTTGTTATCCCTCCCGTCCACCTGGACGGGTTTTTTGTTTCAAGATTTTTTCACAGAAGGATTTTTTACCAATGAAAAAAAACTGGTTTATCCTGATCGTGCTGACTGTAATCCTGGCCGGCTGCACCCCAAAGGCCCCCACCGGCACAACTTACATTGATGGCGAAGGACGCAGTGTGGTCATAAGCGGCCCGGCGCAGCGGATTGTCTCCCTGGCACCCTCCAATACAGAAATCCTGTATGCCCTTGGCGCTGGAGATAAGATTGTGGGGCGTGACGAATTTTCAGACTATCCACTTGAAGCTAAAAGCCTGCCCAGCGTGGGGGGATCAATGGGTGAGTATGATTTTGAGGCAATTGCCGCCCTGGAGCCCGATCTCGTTTTGGCAACCAGTATCAATACGCCCAAACAGATCAAAACCCTGGAAGAAATGGGGATCACCGTCTATATGTTACCAAACCCCGATGATCTGGAAGGGCTGTACAGCAACCTGATGATCGTTGGGGAACTTACCGGCCAGACGACCAATGCGGATAATCTGGTTGCCTCCCTCAAAATTCGTGTCCAGGCTGTTCTGGACAAGGTCAAAGAGGCCGGTTCAACCCCTTCTGTGTTTTATGAGCTGGATGGCACCGATCCCGCAAAACCCTGGACTGCGGGGCCGGACACATTCATGAGCAAATGGATCAGCCTGGCTGGCGGATATAATGTCGGCGACAAATTGGATGCCAGTTGGGCACAGATCAGCCAGGAAGCGTTGATCGTGGCTGACCCCGAGATCATCCTGTTGGGAGATGCCGCCTACGGCATGACCCCGGAACAGGTTGCTGCCCGCCCCGGTTGGGATGCCATCTCAGCAGTCAAGAACTGGAAAATTCTGGTTTTTGATGACAACCTGATCAGCCGTCCCGGACCGCGCCTGGTGGATGCATTGGAAGTATTGGCACAGTTACTGCATCCGGATTTATTTAAATAGTTGCTGATGCGCCACTTGCCCCGCCCATACCTGTTCAACTTGATTCTGCTTGGCGTTGCCTTAAGCTTGAGCATTGCTGTGGGCAGTGTCTGGATTGCGCCTGCAGACGTCTGGCTATGGTTGAGCCGGCAGGGCGGGGAAACCGCAGGCATCATCTTGATGCAATTACGTTTGCCACGCACATTGTTAATGGCGATTACCGGTGCGGCCCTGGCAGGAAGCGGGGCGGCCTACCAGGGCTTGTTTCGTAATCCACTTGCTGATCCTTATCTCATGGGGGTGGCCGCAGGGGGGGGATTGGGGGCTGTAATCGCCATGAGCATCAGGTGGCCCTATACCCTGGCTGGATTAATGGCTGTTCCACTGGCAGCGTTTATCGGAGCCTTGTCCAGCGCACTGCTGGTCTACCAACTGGCACGGCGCCAGGGCGGCACATCAACAGCGAGTCTAATTCTGGCTGGGGTGGCCATCAGTTCGTTTGCAACCGCGCTGACGTCCTTTCTAATGTTAAATGCGACCGGTGAACTCCGCCGCGCCCTGACCTGGATGATGGGCGGGGCCACACTGTCCGGTTGGCTGCCAATCATGGCAGCCCTACCATATATTGCCCTTGGCCTGGGAACACTTTTTACCCTGGGACATGCATTGAATGTCCTCCAGTTTGGTGAGGAACAAGCTCAGCAGCTTGGATTGCCCGTGGCGCGGGTCCGTCGTTTGGTGGTCATTGCGGCCACACTGGCGACGGCCGCAGCTGTTTCCTTCGCGGGTGTCATCGGGTTTGTTGGATTGATCGTCCCACATTTGGTCCGGCTGGCTTGGGGACCTGATTACCGCCATCTGCTGCCGCTGGCAGCAATTGGGGGGGCCAGTTTGCTGCTGTTGGCCGACGTCATTGCCCGCATCTTGTTGGCCCCGCAGGAAATACCCGTTGGCATCATCACCGCGTTGCTGGGCGCTCCGTTTTTTCTTTGGGTGCTACGCCGCAGCAAAAGAGGGGAATAAAACGTGGTCAAACTTGAGGTGCAATCGCTGGTGGTTCAATATGGCAACCGGGTGGCGATCAATGGAATCAGTTTTTGCCTCAATTCAGGCGAAGTTCTGGCTGTCATCGGTCCCAACGGCGCCGGGAAAACATCCCTGCTACGGGCATTAAGCGGTATTCAACCGGCATTCAGCGGTCAAATGCTGTTGAATGGGCAGGACTTGGCACAGCTATCCCCGATCGAGCGAGCCCGCTCCATGGCTGTGGTGCCGCAGGCAAGACAGTTGCCCTCTATGTTTACCGGGTATCAAACGGTCATGTTGGGCCGCACACCGCACATCAATTGGCTGGGGCGCACCCGATATCAGGATGAGGAAGCCGTCCAACAAGCAATGCAGCGTACCGGCACATTGGAACTGGCAGATCGACGGGTGGATGAACTTTCAGGGGGTGAGCAACAGCGTCTGCTGCTGGCCCGCGCTTTGGCACAAGGGTCACCACTCCTGCTGCTGGATGAGCCGACAACCCACCTGGATCTGCATTATCAAATCAATTTGATGGATAGCATTCGTTCACTGGCCAATGACGATGGTCTCGCAGTTCTGTTGGTGACCCACGATCTTCATTTGGTCGCACAGTATGCTCATCGGGTGGCATTGCTTGTAAAAGGGGAAATATTAAGCCAGGGATCCTCGAAACAAGTTTTAACACCGGAATTGCTCAGTCAGGCATATCAAATTCCACCTGACGCGGTAAATCTTGCTGTCCTGGGTTTGTAGGCCCGGCAGCCTTACAGAAATATCAAGTGGGGTTGAATTGACAATCATTCAGGAACTCGTATAATCAAAACAGGGTTGCTGTCAAAGCCCACTCATATTCTTTTTCGATTCATCCAGGGATGATTAACGTGATAAAACGTTCTCAATTTCGCTACATCATGTTCACAGCATTTCTAGTGCTGAGTTTGGTGCTGGGTGGTTGCCAGGCCATCAACCCATACGATGTACAACCCGTTGATGTTTATACCGCGCAAAAAGTCAGTGCGCCCAACTGTGATTATGGGGGCGAGTTTAGATCCATTGAAGCGGTTGACCGATACACAGTTAAAATCACCCTTTGCTACCCGGATGCGGCCCTGCCCTCAAAGCTGGCGTTCCCGGCATTTTCGATTCAAGATTCCGCCTACCTGAGTGATAAGGGGGGCGATTCAGCGGCCTTAAGTCTGGAAACCAATGGCACCGGACCCTATATCGTTGAGGAGTGGATTCCCGGTGAGATGTTAAAATTAACCGCCAATGCGGATTATTGGGGGGTCCCACCGCGGTCTGAAACCCTCATTCTGCGTTGGAACGCGTCTTCGGTCTATCGTCGTTCAGAACTGTTATTTGATCGCACCGATGGCATTGATCGGCCCGATTTAAATTCCGCCATTTTTAAAGGGAATCCGAATTACATCACCTACACCCGTCCGGCATTAAGCATATCTTTCTTGGGAATTAACCGGGATGTACCGCCGTACAATGATTCACGGGTACGAATGGGGCTGGCCATGTTGATTGATCGCCAAAGCTTGGTCACCAACAGCTTTCCAACGGGCGCAGAAGCAGCTGAGCAATTTGTACCGCGCTCATTGAAGCCGGGCCGCAGCGATGTTTTGCGTTGGCACGATTTTAATGTCAAAGAAGGAACCGACCTACTTAATGCAGCTGCTTTCAATTACGATCAGGAGCTGTTCTTATACTATACCGACATCAGCACCTCTTATCTTCCCAGCCCCATCCTGGTAGCCCAAGAAATCCAGGCACAGTTGGCTGATGCCGGAATCAGATTAACTCCGGTCAGGATGGATGACCGCGAGTTCAATGCTGCGGTTGATGCTGGTGAATTGGGATTATTCCTGACCGGCTTGAGCGCCGAATATCCCGACCCATCCAATTTCTATGATCCAAATTTCAGCGCAGCCTCGCGACGTTACGGAACCCCCTATGGTGACATTTCTGCAGCGTTGTTAAATGCCAATGCCACCAGCGACATCAAAAGCCGGCAATATTTCTATGATATTGTCAATCAAAAGCTCAAGGAATATGTGCTGATTATTCCGCTGGCACACGCCAATGACTCGACCGTTTTCCAGGCAGATGTCACCAACGTCATCATCAGTCCGCTCAATGAGAATTTTGAACAGATGAGCACGCCGGATAATCACCTGACATTCATGTTGGAAACCGAGCCGACCTTTCTTTGGCCCGCCGATGAAACGAGCAATGATACCATGCGAGTGGCCCGGCTCCTCTATACGCCATTAGTGAATTATGCCTATGGAACAGCTGAGCTTGCACCCGGTCTGGCAGAATATTGGGAGTCAAATGACACGCTGACAGAATGGACTTTCAGCCTGCGCTACGGTGTCACCTTTAGCAACGGGGCGGAACTGGATGCAAATGATGTGGTGGCCACTCTATCAGCGCAATGGAACGCCAAAGATCCCAATCACGTTGGTCGCACCGGCAGTTTTGTTTATTTTAAACGCTTTTTTGGTCAGTTCATAAATTCAGGCAAATAAATCCGGCCTACCCAACCATTTGGGTTTGTTGACAAAATTTTATCTACCAGGATTGAGCCTGAAAACTTAAAAGTGACTGGCACATTCTTTAAGTTTTTAAGGTATAATCAGATTACACTGGGGTTATCCCAGTAAGTCTTGGGCAACGGCTCTGCATCTGCTGGCAAGTCAGCAGACATACTTACAACCGCCGGGGCAACGCGCAAGCCACTGCCCGAGCCACAAAGTACGTTCACCCTTCACACATCAGGCTGGTGCTTATGCCAAATCGGGCAAAAATCCTACTTGTGGAAGGCAAGCGGTCAGATCGTCCCTCGTTGGTGACAGGGTTGACCAAAAAAGGATTTAATGTCGAAACCGCTCCCAACGGTAGCGCAGCTTTGGCGCGCATTAAAGAAGCCCATGCTCACCTGATCATTGTCGATGCGGCTTCAATGCGCACCAGTGGCAAGCGCATCATTACTTCACTGCGCCAACACGCCCCCTCTCTGCCGTTGGTATTGATTGTAGACGAGCAAATTGACCCTGTGGATAAGCAAGGGGCTGATGTTCTTTTGGTGGCGCCATTTACACTGCAAAAATTACTCAACCGCATTAAACCACTACTTCCAGCAGAGCAAAAAGATACGTTACAAATCGGCCCCTTGGAATTGGATGTCCGGCACCGCTGGGTACGCTGCCATGAAAGGCAATCACGACTGACGCCGCGTCTGGTAGCCCTGCTCAAAGCTCTGATGGAACGGACCGGCCAAGTAATCCCCCGCGAGGAGTTGTTTACCCAGGTATGGGAAACAAACTATGCCGGCGACATGCGCACGCTGGATGTTCATATCAGCTGGTTAAGACAAGCCATAGAAGACGACCCACGCCGCCCACGCTATCTAAAAACATTGCGCGGCATGGGATACCGTTTGGATGTCGATGACAATGACGGCTAGCCGTCCCGCAACAGCAAAAAAATCTCCTTTTCTCTCACCCGCCTGGCTACCCAGATTGGAAGCCGCCGTGCGGGTGCTGTTTTTCCCAGGATTTGTTCTCTTTGTTTTATCAATTCTGTTGGGCAACTCAATCGAAATCGACAGTTGGTGGCACCTGGCTCATGGACGATGGATGGTTGAGAATGGGACACTGTTGACAGCAGATCCATTTTCCTATACCCGGCCTGGAGCCATTTGGGCCCACCCCGGAGCATGGTATGAAATTTTACTCTACAAAATATACACCTGGATGGGTTACATCGGGGTGGATATATTGGCTGGTCTGGTGCTGGCAGCACCATTTTGCATCCTTTGGGCTTACTTAAAAATTCCATTTTTGCGCCGGTTTATCTTGGTGTTGGGCGGATTGGTACTTTCAGCAGTTTACTGGTCGGCCCGGCCGAATATATTTACCCTTTTGTTTACTTTGATCACTTTGATACTCCTGGATCAACATCAACGTGGTAAAGCCTGGGTTATCTGGTTGCTGCCAGGCGTCATGGTCCTCTGGGTAAACACGCATGGGGGCTGGCCGGTCGGTTTTTTACTAACCGGCGCCTATGCGTTTGATGTCATCCAATGGCCCCGGCAACTAAATGCAGCCGCTTTGCGGAATCAAAATTATCGGCAATTGGGGACATTCGCCTTGGTTTTGGGGCTGATGGCGGCCGTTACCTTCATCAATCCTTTTGGTTGGGGGATGCATCGGGAAATGTTTTTAACAACCACCCGCGTGGCTGAAGATACCATGATCCAGGAATGGCAATCGCCCAACTTTCACCGTCCATATGGACAAATTTTCCTTATTTCCATTCTAACCAGCGCTATCTTCGCGATGCGGAGAAAGGATCCGGTACCGGTTGGGCAACTGATGGCTCTTGCCGGCATCCTGACAATGGGATTGATATCCTCACGGCACATCGCCATCAGTGCCGTCGCACTCCCCCTCATCTGGGCCAATTTACTTGGCTGGCGCATTCCTGCCGGGAGATCACTCCCCATTCGATCCCCGGATCCGGTCGTGACCGGGCTGGCATTGGCATTTTTTTGTTTCTCCGCAACCATTTTTGGCGGGCGGTTAACTGCTGTCTTGCAATCACCGCGCGATCTCTCTGCTTGGCCCACGAGCACGATAGCGTATTTAAAAAACGCCCGTCCGGAGGGGCGGATTTTCAATAATTATCAAGTCGGGGGTTACCTGATTTGGGCCCTGCCCGAATATCAGGTTTTTCTGGACAGCCGGTCTGATATTTATGGTGATGAGATTATCCTTGAATCAGATCGTTTGGAGCGGGCTCTGCCAGGATGGGAAAACATTCTCACAAAATGGGATATTCGGATTGTCCTGACCACTGCCGATTCGGCCTTGAGCAGCGCCTTGTCGCGGGAAACAGACTGGCAGTTGTGTGCCCAGGATCAGGCCAGTGTCTTATGGATTCTCACCCAAGGACAGAGGTGCCCTCAAACACCTTGATATGGTGGCATCAATAGGCACCAGCCATGTCTATAACCAGTTTTGCAGATGCTGTCTGCCGGTTTTGGCAAGTCACCACAGGGTTTTTACCTTGCCGTTGGTTTAGTAACCGGCTGCAATTAGTTCGGCTACGCGGGGATGATTTACATAAACGCCGCGATAATTTTCAGGCAGCATCACGGCAATACGGCACATTAATTCATCCGTCCAACGTTTCAGCTCAGCTTCACGATTTTCACGATTCAATGGCGGGATTTGAAATGCCGGTCCAAAGCGCACAGATATATGCGGACGGCGCAAGGTGAGTATTTTTTTCATTCCCCCTTTGGTGCCGGTGATCGCAACCGGAACAATGGGAACATTGGCCCGCGTGGCAATTAATATCGTACCGGGCTTACCCTCCAGCAACTGACCCATACTGCGGGTTCCCTCCGGGGCAATCCCTAGTGCGCGCTGTTGACCAAGGACAGCCACCGCGTCCCGAAAAGCTGAAAAATCCGCCTTGGTGCGATCCAGCCAAATGCCTTGTGCCTGGCGCGTAAACCAAGCAATTATTGAATGGCGTTTGTATTTATCTGCCACCAACCCGGTAACATCCGACCGTACTGGATTGATGAACAGGACCGGGATATCCAACCGGCTGAGATGATTGGTCGCCAGAATCACGCCACCTTGGACAGGGATATTGTCCAACCCTTCAAAACGGGTATCTGTTAGCAGGCGCATTAAAAAGCGGAGGGTTTTCTGAAGGGTATCTCGTTTCATAAAGAGAAATCACTCCATGGGAACCGATTTTTGCTCCTCAGTGGCAGCATTGACAGGCCGGCGACGGTTTTTGACAGCTTCAAATACTGCCGGCAGAACAGAAATCACGATGATGGCGATAATGACCAATGAAAAGTTCTTTTCAACAAAAGGCATATTGCCAAAGAAAAAACCGCCAAAGATGAACACTGCTGTCCAGACAATTCCGCCCACAATATTATAGGTGATAAAGTGTGCATAAGTCATTTTTCCCACACCGGCGACAAAGGGGGCAAAAGTTCGAATGATGGGAATGAAGCGGGCCAAGAAGATGGTCTTGCCGCCATGTTTTTCATAAAACGCCTGGGTTCGATCCAGATATTCCTTTTTAAATAGACGGGATTTCTGGGTAAAAACACGCGGGCCAATATAATGTCCAATCCAGTAATTAGCCGTATCCCCCATTACTGCGGCAACTGCCATCAAACCATAGAGCAGGAAGACATCAAATGATCCCCGGGCGGCAAAGGCGCCTGCTGCAAAAAGCAGGGAATCACCCGGCAGGAAGGGCGTCACCACAAGACCGGTTTCGATAAAAACAATAACAAATAGAATTAAATAAGTCCACCCCCCCACTGCAGCAATAATCTTATCCAGATATACGTCCACATGGAGGATAAAATTCACAATTTGCATGATGAAATCCATACAAAATCCTTTTCTTAAGCGTTTGTGCTGTCAATGATCGCAACCGCCGGTGCATCCGGACGGATCTGCAACTGACGGTTCATCTTCACCAAAATGAACAGGTTAATCATTGCAATGACACCCAATAAAATGGGAGAAGCTGTTGCCAAAACCTTCCAGATTGGGCCTTCTTGCAACGCTGAGATGGTCTGTGTAATTGCAGCGGCATTCCAGGCACCGTGTAAAGCCACTGCTCCCAACAAGCCGCGGGCAAACGCTCCCCAACGGCGATGGGTAAAGGCCGAGGCCAATCCCCAGCCGACCAAACCCGTACAGGTCATGTGCAGCAGAGCGGTTCCGCTGCGCCCAATTGCCAGCATAACCCATGAATTGGGATCTGTTACCATACTCATGGAGCCAATGGACTCCGCTAGCGCAAAACATGCGCCACACAGCAAACCGCCGATAAACCCTTGAGCCGGGGTTAAACGGCGCCCCAGCAGGAAGTACAACGCCATGGGTTTAATCAACTCTTCCATAAAAGGCACGACCACTGCCAGCAGGAGCAGCATGCCAGGAATGATCCCCGGACGTTGGAACAACTCCGTCAGAAATGGCTGGAGGGCCTCAGGGGTCTCTACGGATTTGGTCAGGTTTGCCAATTTTTCAAACCAAGCCATCTGGTCCGGATTGGCTGTCAACCAGATAGCAAAGATGAATAGCAACCCAACTCCCAAAACCAGTTCAGCGGTCAGTACAGTGATCATCGTTCCAGTCAGACTAAAACTGACGGTTCCCCAACGGCGTTGCGGACCGCCATACAACAAACCACGTCCTGCAATCACCAGCAGCCAAACAATTGGCGCTCCAACAATCACCGGGAAAGCAATCGGGACAACGAAGGGTTCTATCTGTTTGCCAATGACCACCGCAGCCAAGGCCAGGGCCATAGCCCAAAGTACAGGCAGTCCAATAAAAAACAACCCGATATTGGCTGGCAACCGCCAATCTGGCAGCGGACGGTTCATCAAGCGTAACGCGGTATAAACAACCGAGGGCAGGCAAAGCACGCCTACCACAGCAGCACCGCAGGCCAGATTAAGCTGACTTGTCGCCAGAGAAGCCTCTTCTCCAGAAAGCAAATACACGCCCCCAACCATCAATAACAGCGCGGCGGCGAACAAACCAAGCAGTCCGCCGCACGCGCTCAAAATCAACTGGGCGAGCGTTGGGTAATGAAAGTCAGTACGCGACGCCATTACTTCTCAGTGATTGCCACTGACAAGATGTAATCAGGTTCAGGCAGATCTGTGCCCGAAGTCGGATCACGCCGGGTCAGGGCATTGACAATATCCATTCCCTCAATCACACGGCCAAATATCGTGTAACTGCCATCGAGATTCGGCTGGGCATCCAAAGTGATGAAGAACTGGCAGCCGTTGGTGTTGGCACCGGAGTTGGCCATGCCCACCACGCCAGCCTTGTCATATTTGAGGGTGTCTACAATTTCGTCTTTAATCATATAACCCGGACTGCCCACACCTGTGCCGGTGGGATCGCCTGCCTGAGCCACAAACCCATCCAGGACGCGATGGAATGGCACATTATCAAACCAGCCCTCTCTGGCCAGGAAGACAAAGCTATTAACCGTCAAGGGGGCTTCCTTGGAGTAGAGTTCAATGACAATATTGCCCTTGGTGGTTTTCAGTGTGGCGGTATAGGTTTTATTGGCCTTAATCACATTGGGGGGGCATTCTTTATATTCAATTGCGCGCAATTCATACAGGCTGCGAATCAGATCCAGATTGGCATAAGTAAAGGGGATCTGATCGTCCGGCGTGAAGTAGAGATCTCCATCCAGGAAGAGGAAGACAGAAGGCGTGGAGTTAAGACCCAGCTCGTAGTTGGCTTGGGTTTCAGCTGTGACGGCTTCTTCAATCGTCTTGCTGGTCAGGTCGGTCATAAATTTTTCAACATTCAGATCCAGGGAGGTGGCAGTGGTTTTCAACCAGCTTTGGAATTCATCCACCGAAAGAGCCGTCCAGGCAGACCAGTTTTTCGACTCAACCAGGGCATCGTGCATTTCCCAAAACTTATCCTGCAGCGCAGCCGCTTCGGCTGCCTGGGCAGCAAGTTGGGCTTTTTCATGAATGCTGGTCAGGGGAAGATTACGGAAAATGACCGTGACCTCGTCCGGGTATGCGTCCATAAAAGCCTTGATCTGCGGCTCAAGCTGGGCGCAGTACGGACACTGGAAGTCGCTGTAGACGATCAAGGTCATGCGGCCATTTTTGACCCCGCGCATGTGGTCACCCGCCTCGGGCAGGGGGATCGTGATTTCATAGGCAGGGCGTGGTTCAGGGAAAATGCTGGCGACCTGACAATCAGGCACAGCTGCATTGCCTTGGGTATTGCCCTGGGTGGTTGGGAGCTCTGTCATAACAGGAGTTGGGGTTGCTTCAGGTTGGATCATGCCATCACAAGCTGAAAGCAGCAGGCTTAGCATGAGCAAAAGAGGGAAGATGATTTTTTTCAAAGTAGCTTAACCTTTCTATAAAGGATCACAAAGAGTTTCTGTCCAGCGTCTGTCCAGCCGCGGTTATACATCACAGCGCAACCGGTTCAGGACTAATTGAGACAGGGCTGATTGTACCACGTCTGGGGGCTGTGAAGCATCAACAACCCGCCAGCGGGTGGGATCCTGATGCGCCATGGACAAGTATCCCTGACGCACCCGCTGGTGAAATTCCAGCGCGTAGGCATCCAAACGATTCCATTCCCCACCGCTGGATCTTCGCCGGCCCAAGCCGACAGCGGGGTCCACATCCAGCAGAAGGGTCAGGTCTGGGCGCAAGCCGCCGGTGGCAAAATCAAGCAACAGGCGGAGCAGCGCCAGGTCCACACCATGACCGAAACCCTGATAAGCCAGGGTTGAGTCGGCATAACGGTCTGACAAGACAATTCTCCCTGCTGCCAACGCCGGGCGAATGACTTCTTCAACAAGTTGTGCGCGGGCGGCCAGGAACAGTAATATCTCGGTGCGGGGTTGCATGGCGGTATTGTCCAACCGTGTTAGAACTGCACGAACCTGATCCCCAATAACGGTGCCACCCGGTTCCCGGGTTGTTAAAACATCATAACCCTGTTCGCGCAAATAATCAGCTAACTTTGGCAACTGCGATGTTTTTCCGCTGCCTTCAGGTCCCTCAAGTGTGATGAACATACCCTACTCCCGGAAAATCCGTACGCGACGGTGGGGTTCCTTGCCATAAGAATGAGAGACCAATTGTGCCTGGCGGGCCATCTCGTGCTGCATCCGCCGCACTTGGGGAGAGGCCGGGGGCAGATCAATCCATTTCTGCCCATTCAACACCGCCTGAATAGCGGCCGCTGTCTGGGTAGAAATAAAATCCCATTCTGAAAGACCACTATCTGTCGTGGTCAGATTGAAAAGCTCGGCCAGGGATTGTTCCATCTGACCGATGGTATTGGCCCGCAGAACATAAATCGGCATGCCCCGTTGTTCAGCTTCCACAATGGATTGTTCATGATTTCGATAATAAGACCTCAGGGTCATCAACACATCGGCCTCGGCTAAATCCTGAACAACAATCGCCGGAACCCCCATGCGGCGGGCAGCCTGGGTCAATCGGTTTCGCGCCACGCC
>DAOQTN010000030.1:0-12791 GCA_035340555.1 Anaerolineaceae bacterium
AGGTTTTATGCCATTTTTTACCGAATCGCATCTGATTGCACAACCGTTACGTTAGCTGGATAAATCCCAAGATTAAAAGGCATTAACCTATTGACAGAACTATTATAACTAGTATTATTGAAAGGACAAGCAACACGTAAAGGGAAACGGGCTGCTTCGCTGTAATTTCCTATTTTTTCATTCCGGAGAACCTCAATGAAACCCTCTGCCATCATCCGTTTATTGGGTGTAATGCTGGTGACCGCCTTGCTGTTGGCCGCCTGCACGCCCAAACCAACCCCGGCCATCACCCAGGCCCCATTGAACCCCACCACACCCACCAACACCCCCGTTGTGGCCGCAACCCCCAATGAGGTGGCATCACCGCTGGTGGATGGGCCCCTGACCCAACAGGCCCTGACCTCAACAGACATTCTCCTTGATCCAGCCATCACCACAGATGTTGATTCCCTGATGATCAGCGAATACATCTATGATGGATTGGTAATGCTGGATGCCTCCGGCAACCCGGTCCCCGCCCTGGCCTTGGATTGGCTGGTATCGGATGACCAATTGGATTATGTGTTTTACCTGCGCCCTGATGTGACCTTCCATAGTGGTACAGTTTTAAACGCCGATATCGTGTTGAACAACTTCAATCGTTGGTTTGACCCGGAAAACCCACTGCATGGCGATGCAACTTATGCGACTTGGGAAAAACTGCTCAAGGGGTTTAAAGGCGAGACTCTGACCGACAAGACGCCAAAATCCACTTTTGACGGCATCGAAAAGGTTAATGATCTCACCGTATTAATTCATCTGACCCGCCCCGAACCGAATTTCTTAAAGATCCTGGCAGACCCGGCCTTCGGCCTGATTGACGTCGATATTCTGGCTGTGGAAGGGGCCCGCTACGGCACTGCTCAAGGCAGCGCGGTGGGCACCGGATCCTATCGTTTGACCGTCTGGAACGATGCCGCCCTGGTTCTGGGGCCCAGCCCCGAATACTGGGGAGACCTTCCCACACAGTCCCTGCAGTTCGATTTGCCTTAACCTTTTTGCTTTTCAGGGCGGTCGGGTTGGAACGCCGCCACCCGACCGCCAGTCGATGCCTGAGCTTGATTCGGGCCTTGCCAAAAGAGGGCGGGGCGCGGTATAATGAGCCGTCAATTCGGGGTGTGGCTCAGTCCGGCTAGAGCACACGGTTCGGGACCGTGAGGTCGAGGGTTCAAATCCCTCCGCCCCGACAGAAACAACCACCGGTCACACGGTTTGTGATGTTTGTTTAATAAATCGTGTGACCTGCGGAAGGCGGGGGATAAAAACAAGCGCCTCATAACACCCATTTTTGGGTTTTCGGCTTTTTTAAAGCCGAATTTTTTCTATTTCCTGTCGTGTCAAAACCTGGTTCCGGTGTCGGGGGGGGGGGGGGGGGGGGGGGGGGGGTGCTGGGGGGGGGCGGCGGCGGGCGTGTTAAATATTGCGGCTGACGCCCTGCGGCAGCAGCCGGCTCCCCAGGTGTTTCGGCGCCAGCTTTACCTTCTTTGCAGACCGCCAACCGGTTCCTGGGAATAGTTTCCTTCGGATTGACGCAGAGAAGAGACTGATGCCCGCCTTTGATATATAATAGGTGTATCCCCCAATTTGTGAGGTAGGCATGACCGACTCCAACTTCCTCTGGTGGCGCGATGGCATCATCTACCAAATATACCCGCGCTCGTTTGCCGACAGCAACGGCGACGGCATCGGCGATCTGAACGGTATTACCGCCCGCCTGGATTACCTCGCCGAACTGGGAGTCGATGCCTTGTGGCTCTCGCCCATTTCCCCATCGCCAGACGTGGACTTCGGCTACGATGTCAGCAATTACAACGACATTGACCCCAAGTTCGGCACACTGGCTGATTTTGACCACCTGTTGGCCGAAGCCCACCGCCGGGGTATCCGTATTGTCCTTGATTTGGTGCTTAATCACACTTCCGACCAGCACCCCTGGTTCCAGGAATCCCGCCAATCCCGCGCAGCAGCCAGACGCGATTGGTACATCTGGCGCGATCCTGCCCCGGGCGGCGGCAAGCCCAACAACTGGCAGTCTGTGTTCGGTGGTTCTGCCTGGCAATGGGATCCGCATACCCGCCAATATTACCTGCACCTGTTTTATAAAGAACAGCCGGATCTCAACTGGCGCAACCCCGCGGTGCGCCAGGCCATGCTGGATGTATTCCGATTTTGGCTTGAGCGCGGCGTGGATGGATTCCGGTTGGATGTCTTCAACATGTATTTCAAGGATGCCGGTTTTCGCAACAACCCACCCAAGCCTGGGCTGCGCGGCTTTGATCGCCAGCAGCACATTTATGATCATTCCCAGCCAGAGATGTTCCCACTGCTGGCTGAAATCCGGGCCATTCTGGACTCCTATCCCGAGCGGTATGCCGTGGGTGAAACGTTTATGGGCAGTCCTGAACACGCGGCCGAGTATGTCGGGCCGGACAAGCTCCATGCGGCCTTTGAATTCGACTTGCTGCACTGCCGCTGGAATCCGGCCGACTTTCACCGGGTGATCGCCCGCTCACAAGCCGCTTTTGGACCCGAAACCTGGCCCACCGTGGTTCTGAATAATCACGATAATATCCGCTCCGGCACCCGTCTGGCGCCAATGGAATCGGACGTGCGGTTGAAGGTGGCGGCGGCTCTGCTGCTGACGCTGCGCGGCACACCCTTCATGTACTATGGTGAGGAGATCGGGCAGCGGGACATCCGCGTCAGCCGTGAGCTGATTCAAGACCCGGTCGGCAAACGCTTCTGGCCTTTTTACGTGGGCCGGGATGGCTGCCGGGCCCCCATGCAGTGGGCTGATGGCCCACAGGCCGGCTTCACCACAGGTACGCCCTGGCTGCCGGTCCACCCAGATTATATCTTCCGCAATGTGAGCGCATTGAAGGCTGATCCAGAGTCATTGTGGCACTTCTATCACCGCCTGATTCAGCTGCGTCGACAGAGTCCGGCGCTGCGCGCAGGAATGTTTCAGTGGCTCACCTTCCAGCCGCGGAAATTGCTGGCTTATTTGCGGCAAACCGCAACCGAGACCGCCCTGGTCGCGCTCAATTTCTCGCCAGTCAATTTGAGACTGACACTCAGCAAAGAATTGATCGGACGAAACTGGCACCTGGGCATCTCCACCCACCACGGCACGGTGCCGGTCATCACGGATGGCTGGCTGCCCCTTGAGCCCTACGAAGCGCTCGTGTTAATTGAGCCCTGAGCAACCAATTGCTTCCCTTTTTTACGAACCGGACACAAAAAACCCCATGAATGGTCCCCAAATCCTACTCATTGAAGATGATCCCCGCCTGGCCCATCTGCTATCCGAGGTGTTGGTCGCCGGGGGATTGGATCCCCTGCTGGCCTGGACAACCTCCGCCGCGCTGCAGTACGTGACCGAAGAGGAGCCTGATCTGATTGCGCTGGATGTCGGCCTGACCACGCTGGACGATCTGGCGACACTGCTGCGACAACTCCGGCTGCAGACACCTGCGCCGGTGGTGCTGTTGCTGCCCCCGGGGTACGATCCCCAGGTTATCAAGGCACTACCGCCAGGCAGTGTGGCGGATACCGTGGCCCGTAAACTGCATCCCCAAATGATCGTGGAAAGGCTGCGCACAGCCATGCGCCGCGCCTCAGCCGGGGTGCCGATGGCCGAAACCATCATCGGTCCGCTGCGGCTGGATCTGGTTGGCCGACGGGCCTTGCTAAATGGGCATGAATTACACCTCTCCCCGGCTGAATTTAAGCTATTATGCGAACTGGCCCGCCGACCGGGGCGTACATTTCCCAACGACCACCTGCTGGCCATTGGCTGGGGCAATCAAGATCCCCCCGAGATTGAAGCTTTGCATGCCGCCATGCATGTCCTGCGGACCCGCTTGGGTGACGATGACCCCGCCAATCCCCGCTGGATTCGACGTGAACCCGGAGTGGGATACTGCCTGCTGCCACAAACTTGAGCCTGGGAAGTGGCGGAACGGTGGCAGGACAACTCCAATCGATGTCACCGCGTTCGTCAGGCGACGAGTGCCCCCCACCCACGCCCCGGTATGGGGCTTACGGTATGGGGGTTGTGGGTGGGGCGGATGGATGCGCTTGCCCTTTGACTTGGCCATCAGGATCATCAAAAGAACCTGTTCCCCTGCAGTGACCGGATTGGATGTTTGCCTGTCTGGAACGCTGCAACCTGCAGAATAATCAGCTGCCCATCCCCATGCAACCGTTATCCACATTAATTCGTTTTCGGTTTATCTGGTTGAATTTGCTGTTTGCTGCCTACCTCTGGCTGCTGCAGCCGATCGTCTTGCAGCGTCTGGCCACTGTCAGCCGGACGCAGCAACCTGACTGGCTGCTCGGTGGATTGTTGCTGGGGGTTCAGTTTGGCGAACTGGTCGCCCTGCTGCTCAAGCGACCAGCCGGCACGTTCTTTGCCCGACAAAACCCGGCTGTCAGCCAGCCCAACAGTTGGCGCGACAACGCCAAAGTGGCCGGGCTGGTTCTTGTCCCCATTCTGCATATCGGGACAGCTGCCATGTTGACCCTGATCACCTTCCAGGCGTGGGGGTGGATGGGGAGTGGTGCACCGGCACCGGGGGCCTGGCTGGTGCAGCCCATGTTCTTCCTGATATTGATCAAGGAAGGTTTCTTTGTGGTGCTGTTGATCTCCACTGGAGTAACCGGCTCGCAGCATGAGCAAGCCCTGAACCCCCATCCAACGGGATTGGGTGCCCGGCTGAATCGCTGGCTGGCACCTCCAGTTGGGGCAACACTGTCATTAAAAGAGGCCATCATGGATCTGACCGGTGACCTGCTGCTGTTGGCTTTTTCCACCCTGACCTACACGGGGGCCTGGGAATTTATAACTTATGAGTCACCGCTGCGTCACCAGGGAATTGAGCGCTTGTGGGAATACCTGGGCATCAGTCTGATGTTTATGATGGTGTATTTCACCACCCGCTCGGTGTACTTGATGCAGGAATTCAGTATCCAGCAAAATCGGGTTGCCCGGATTGGTGACTGGGTCAGCTTCAGCCTCGTCTGGGCCGCCGCGTTATGGGGGTTGCACTAGCGGCCAAAGGCTCTCAACTGCCCCGGGTTGGGTGGGCAGAGGATTCTGTGCTGCAATTCAACCTGTGCGGCGGGTGACATAAACGGTTACGGCAGCCTGGATAAAATCAGCCAGGTCGGGGTGGATTTTGTCAATATTGGCCCGGAAGCGCGGATCGGCAACATAGCCACTGGCGATGCCGAGCAACTGATCATCGTTGGGAGTCCAAAAGTAATCCATGTGCTTGCGCCAATCGGCCACGGCGGATTGGGCTGCCACAGACTCGGGTCCCTGCGGCATGGCCGCCAGGAAGGCTCGATAAACAGCCTCCCCCTCTGCTCCAATTTGCTGCTTCTGGGCAGGTGTATAACCGCGCCAGCGTTGGTATGAGGCTCGCACTATGGCAGGATCATATTGCTGCAGGGCTTCCTGCTCGTATTCAGCCTGCTGGGCATCGTTAAACACATCAAACAGTTGTGATTCTGTCATGGGACGAATTCCTTTCAGGTGCTCCAGGGTATGGTCCACCGTTCTTATCAAGCGCTCCAGGCGGTGGACGCGTCGCTGCAGTTCGGCCCGATGGGCCATTAATGCCTGCGGCACGTCAAAATCAGGCTGCGCTAAAATATTTTTGATTTCCGCCAGCGGCAGGTCCAATTCCCGATAGAGCAGAATCTGTTGCAGGCGCAGCAGGGCCTCCTCCCCGTAGTAGCGATAGCCGTTCTCGCCCACCCGGGACGGCTTGAGGAGTCCAATGGCATCATAATAGCGCAGGGCACGGGGCGTGATGCCGGCCAGTTTTGAAAGCTGCCTGACGGTGTACATATTTATATTGTAAACCCTGACGTAACGGCAAGGTCAAGGCTTTTGGGGATTTGGGTTAGGGTGGGCCGGTAGGGGAACGTCATCCCAAATTAGGTTATAATCCTTTTGGGTAACGGATCAAGCTGGCGCAAGCCCTCTGTCAGGTGGTACCAACAGACCCAATGGTCCCCGGACGTCACTTCAGGGATGCCGTGGTCCAGCCCAAAGCTGGCTGGTGGCAAAGCGCCGCTACAAAACACCCACCACAACCATCATCAGTTGGATATTCAACAAAGCACCGCTCAGAAATAAAATCCCATGAAACTATCCCGTCTGTTTGGCACCACCTTGAGAGAGTCCCCCAACGAGGCTGAAGTTATCAGTCATCAACTGCTGCTGCGCGCCGGCTTTATTCGCCCGCTGGCAACAGGTATCTTCAGTTACCTGCCGCTGGCACAGCGCGCCATGGCCAATATCATGCACATCATCCGCACCGAAATGAATGCCATTGGCGGTCAGGAAATCAGCATGCCTGTGGTTCACCCAGCCGAATTATGGCAGCAGACCGGCCGTTGGGACGCCATCGGCGCGGAGATGGGGCGCTTCAAGGATCGCAACAACCGCGCCATGGCGCTGGCCATGACGCACGAGGAAGTGGTGGCCGCGCTCGCCAAAAGCGAAATCCGTTCCTACCGTCAGCTTCCCGCGCTTGTCTACCAGCTGCAAACCAAATGGCGTGATGACCCGCGGCCGCGCGCCGGGTTAATCCGGGTGCGCGAGTTCACTATGCTGGACAGCTACAGTCTGGATGCCACCTGGGAGGGATTGGACATCCAGTACCAGGCGCATTATGAGGCTTATTTCAACATCTTCCGCCGCTGCGAACTCCCGGTTGTGGCCGTGCAATCAGATACCGGCATGATGGGGGGCCAGATGGCCCATGAATACATGTACCTGACTCCGATTGGGGAAGATTCACTGCTGTTTTGTGATGCCTGTGGCTATTCAGCCAACCGCCAGGCGGCCCGTTTTACCCGACCGGTTCCCACTGCTGAAGCAGCACTGCCATTGGAGCCTGTGGCAACCCCGCACGCCTCATCAATCGCCGAACTGGCTGCCTACCTGAATATCCCGGAAGCCCGCACAGCCAAGGCCGTGTTTTTCATGGCTGAACCCGCTGATGGCAGTCCGGCTTTCCTGGTTTTTGCAGTGGTGCGCGGTGACATGGAGGTGAATGAAACCAAGCTATCCAATGCGGTCAAGGCGCGTGACCTGCGCCCGGCCACCGAGGCGGAAATTCGCGCCATCGGGGCCGAACCCGGATACGCCTCACCAGTGGGATTGCGGGGCGCCTGCGTGATCGTGGATGAACTGATCCCCGTCAGCCCCAACCTGGTCGCCGGGGCCAACCAGCCAGGATTCCATCTGCGAAATGTCAATTACGGGCGCGACTTTACCGCGGACCAGGTTGCCGACCTGGCCTCCGCCGGGGACGGCAGTCCCTGTCCCCAGTGCGGCGCTCCCCTGCGTCTGAACCGGGGGGTCGAAGTCGGCAATATCTTCAAACTGGGCACCAAATATTCAGATGCGCTGGAATGTGGGTTTTCGGACGAAAACGGGCAGATCCAATCCATCATCATGGGCAGTTATGGCATTGGGATTGGGCGGCTGTTGGGGTGCATTGCCGAGGAACACCATGATGACTTTGGACTGTGCTGGCCGGCCGCAGTGGCCCCCTACCCGGTGCATCTCACCCTGCTCAGCGGGAAAAACGGTGAACCGGATGCCGCGGCATTAAAACTTGCCGCCGAACTGGCCGCCGCCGGCCTGGAGCCGTTGTTTGATGACCGCACTGAGAGCGCCGGCGTCAAGTTTGCGGATGCCGACCTGATCGGGCTGCCGCTGCGCATCACGGTCAGTGAGCGGGCCCTCAAACAAGGTGGCGTGGAATTCAAACAACGCCGGGCTGGTGAACGGTTCATTGTTCCACTGGCTGATGCTGTGAATGCCGCCCGAGCCATTGTGGGCTGATCCGTTCACCGCAGCGCGCCAGACAAGCCCGACAAACGGTCACCCAGAACCGCAAACTGCAACGCGGTTTATCCGTCCCACCCGGCCAGCCGGGCGGCAAGCCACCAGAAGGCCTGGCCTTTCAGGACACAATTAAACCCGTGCGAGTGGGCGCATTCATCATCATTGCGCGGGATGTTCTGGCATTGTTCGTGATGGTCACGGCACCAGTCGGTACACCAGGGGCAGCCATCCGAAGTTTCCGGATAATAATTGCCGGCCGGGTCATAACTCTCAATATCGGCAAAATCATATAGAATTTTATTGTTCTCACGCACAAACTGGCGCACCTGTTCGTTGTTGGCGGCCAGGGTGGCACTACCGCCGTCCGTGTGCCCGGTCATGTAAACAAAGCGCACATCGGGATACTCGGTTTCCAACTGATCCATCATCATCAGGTAGCGATCCACCGGCGTGCCTTCCTCGGACATCTGCCCACACCAGGACCACATGAAGACATTGACTGCAGCATTGGCCGGATCATCCAGGTAATTGCGGGCCAGATCCAAAAAGCTGTCCGGATCCCAGGACCAGCCATCATCATAGGCCAGGCGCAGACCGGGTGGATTTTGTTGGGCCGGAACAGCCCCCCAATCCCAAATGAATTTATATTCGACCTCATCCACTTGTGTCCGCAGATAATCAGCCCCCGCCTCAAGCTGGCTGCCATGGGAGGTGTGTCCATAAAACATGACAATAGTATTGCGCGCCACGCCAAGCCATTCGCCCGGGATTTGGGTGATATCCGTGCTGGTGTGATCAATGATGATTGGCCCCTCAACTGCAGGCGGGATGGCTTGCACCGGCGGCGCATCCGGGGCATCCGGGACCTCGGTGACAGCCGCAATTTCCTCTGTCCTGGATAACTCGAGGGTTTCAACCGGCATGGGTTCATTGCTGCTGGGCAAAACCGCCGGAACCGGTGTGCAGGCGGCCAGCAACAGGGCGGCCACAACCAGCCCGCTCAATCGACGAATTTGATGAGGTGCCATGGTGACTCCTATTATCTTTACATCCAGGATTGATTTAAAATTTGTAAATGGATTTTTCCAGGCAGTCCGCAGTCCGCACTCCGTAGGAAAGCGGGGTGGATCCTGCTGGAAAAGGAGGTAAACAGAACTGCGGGGACTATTTTATTATAGCAAACAGTCCCCGAAAAGCTCGCGGCAAATTGATACACACCCGCAAATTGACCAAGCAGCCAACACCAATACCGCCTCCCGAAAGATCGGTGGGTGTCCAAATTGGTGGGGTGGGCGGTTTTCCGGCACTCACACCGGGATCCACTTAGCGGGTTTGTTTAAAATTGATGATGATCAGGTTGTGCTCACACTCGTTCGAGGTATCAAAGGTGATCCGGTCTGAAAGTGGAATGCCCTGCTGATCAAGCAGGCGTATCCACAGGGTGTCATTGGAAGTATAGGGCACATCGGAGAGCTTAAGTTCATAACCCGAACGCCCATAAGCAATGGCCGCCCCGGTGAGTGTATTCAGGTCAATATCCCGTCCACCCAGGTAGCCGCCAACCTGCACCCGAATACCGATGGCCGGACTGTTCCGAATGTCAAAGGCCTGCCCGGCCACGCCCATCCATTGACAGCCCAGGTCCGGATGATACAGGGTGCTCTTGATCAGTTCCGGATCCGCCTGGAGGGAAAAGGCGTAGCTCCAGCCCGCCGGGGTTGGAGAGCCAACCGGCGTGGGGGTGTCGGCCGGTGTGGCCTCCATCACTGTCGGTGGCGGGGTGGGGGTTGGCGTCATGGTTGGTATGGGAGTGTCCGATGGTTGGAGCGAAGGTGTCTGGGACGAGGCCGGTTCTGGGGTGGTTGTAGGGACAAATTCGGCGCCCACCAGGGTGGGCGGCGGCAGTGGGTTAAGGGGTGAGGTTGGATGGAAATATATCCAGAGGATGAAGCCCCCGGCTGCGAGCATCGCCAGCAGCACCAAGATGGTCAGCAGGTTCAAGAGGGGCACAGCAGAGCGTTTGGCAGGAGTCACAGTCCGGGTCTCCTAAGGAATCAAGATTTCGATGGCTGCCGTGGAGCGGCGGGCATTCATCCAACGATTCAGCTGATTCTGCTGCAGCACCAGGCGCGCCTCCGGCGACAGGGGGTGAACCTCACGCTGCAATACCATCACAATATGATAGCCAATCTCAGTTTCAATGATGTCGGTATATTGGCCAGGTTGAAGCAGAAACACGGCATCCTCCACCGTCGGCTGCAGCAGGTATCCCGGCGGAAACCAGCCCAGCATACCGCCCGTGGTGGGATCAAAGGTTAACGCCAGGGTTTCAAAATCGGCGCCGCCGTTTAATTGCTGCAGCGCCTGGGCCGCGCCCTCAGGGGTACGGGCCAAGATCTGCCGAGCCAGAATTTGTTCCGTCTGTTCGGGTATCGTGGCAATGATGACATCGCGCTGGGCGGCCGCCTCCAGCGAACGGCGCAACGCTCGCCGGAAACTCTCCTCAGTGTAACTGTAGCGCGTCTGCCAGTCGGCCAGGGCCGCGCCCCCCCCCATCTGAGCCGCCAGATTGTCGATGGCCTGCTGCAAGTCTTCATCGCTGACAGCCAGTCCAGCTTGGGCAGCAGACTCGGCCAGCAGAGTTTCATTAATAAGTGTCTCCAGCACCAGTTGACGCTGCTCCTCCGGGGAGGAAACTCGGCCCTGTTCAGTCTCAGCAGCTTGCAAACGAGCCAGTTCGGCGGTGTAGTCTTCAAGAAAGATTGGCACGCCATCCACCCGGGCCGCCAGAGGCTGCGGCGTGGGCGTGGGGGTTGGCGGGAGGGGCGTTGGTGTAGCGGTAAAGGCCGTCGTGGGCGTTGGAACGGGTGTGGATGGGGTACAGCCCGCCAACAGGAACAGCGCGATCAGTATGTAGAGGATCTTACGCATCATGGGTTCGATTATAACGTATTTTGATCGTGTTGATTTGGGCGCCGCAGATCGGCAGATCGGCAGACCGGCGGAAGGGGGGAACGATGGAACAACGGTGAAACGACAGCGCCGTGAAATGGCTGCCAGCTGCATATACCGGTTACGGCAACGTTTTTTTATCGTCCCACCCCAATAAATTACCGATCCCTCACTGATGGTCAGGGTGTGGATTGCCTGTTCACTGCACCGAGAAAGGGGCGGAAGCAGGCAATCCACGAAAAGCATGGCCTGGATTGTCTCAAATCTGATCAGAGCCCGAGACCGGCAGCGGTGCGTCACAGAAACCGCATCCCCGGCGCTCAGCTTCCACAATCGCCTGGTCGCTGCTCCAGAAAAAGTTTTCCGGGCCGATTTCATCCACCAGACCACTGCGCCGCAGCATGGTCATGACATTATCATGCACCCCGGCAAGCATCAAGGTTCCACCCCGCCGATGCAGTTTTTCATGGAGTTTGTGAATGGTTTCGACACCAGCCACATCAATCACCGGCATGCCGCGCAGCGATAAAATCAGCGCATGAGTATCTCCCAAGCTGGCAAAAGCTTCATTAAAATTACCTGTTGCCGCAAAAAACAACGGTCCGGTGACAAAGGCCACCTTGACGTGGGAACATTTGCCCTCGGCCTCAATACCCCGGGCACGCAGTTTTTCCGGATCCACCTCCTGCACGGTGATGTCGATGTTGGCAATCTGGCTCAGGAAAATACCGGCCGCAATCAAGGATCCGATGAGTATGGCCTGGGTAAGATCCAGCGTGATCGTGGCCAACATGGTGATGGTGAAGGCCAGCATGGCTGTTTTGAAGCGTTTGCCGAACATGAATCGGATGGCCTCCCACTCATTCATGCGCCAGGCAGTGACCAGCAGCACACCCGCCAAGGCCGACAGTGGAACACGGGCCATCACCGGAGCCAGCAGGAACATGGATAACAGCAGACCAATGGCATGGATGATGCTGACCATGCGGGTCTGACCGCCCGATTTGATCCCCACACTGGAGCGGGCAATGGCTGCCGTGGCAGGCACACCGCCAAAGAATGGGATCAGCATATTGCCGATGCCCTGACCGATCAATTCCTGGTTGGCCTGCAGCCGGATACCCGTCATGTTTGAGGCAACAGCCCCGCATAACAGGGACTCGATTGCCCCCAGGGCAGTGATGGTGAGCGCCGGGGCAATAAACTCCGGCAGGGTGGACCAGTCAAAACTCAACGGGTTGAATCGATCTGCCAGCAACAGGGTCTGAGGAATGGTGCCGATTTGGGCCACGTCCCACTTAACGATGGCATTCAATGCCGTGGCCAGGATGATCCCCAGCAGCGACGCCGGGAAACGGGCATTCAGTTTCCGGGGCCACAGCAGCATCGTCAGCACCACCACCAAACCCAACACAACCGCGTGCCAGTCCGGGGTAAAGCCCCCTTTAAAATACCCCAAGAATTTAAAGAGCGCCGACTCGCTGGCGGCGGTTTTGACGCCCAGAAAATTATCGATCTGGCCGATAAATATGATCAGGGCAATACCGGTGGTAAAACCGGTAATGACCGGGGCCGGGATGAAGGCAATGAAACGCCCCAACCGCAGCAGGCCAATGATCAGCAACAAGGCACCCGAAAGCAGTCCAGCAATCCAGATGCCCTGCAGTCCGTACTTCTGCACCAGCACGATCAGCACCGCGCTCATGGCACCGGTGGGGCCACTAATCTGATAGGGGGCCCCTGAAAGGCCACCAATGACAAATCCGGCAATGATGGCCGTCACCAAGCCGGCGGCGGCAGTGGCACCCGAGGCCACCCCAAACGCCAGTGCCAGCGGCAGTGCCACTGCGGATACGGTCAAACCCGCCAGCAAATCCTGTTGAAATCGGGCAAAAGTGTACCCCCGGAACTCATCCTGGTACAACCGCTT
>DAOQTN010000031.1:0-12790 GCA_035340555.1 Anaerolineaceae bacterium
TGCACTCGCACCACCATCGACAGTCAATCAGCCAGGTCAAGACCCGTGTCATCGTGTCTATAAAACGGGTAACTATTCTGGGGTATAATCTAAATACCTGCTCCCACTTGGCGAGCAGATTGCCCTTCCCCTTTTCCAAAATTTCATATGGAGGATCTTACATGAAACGTTTTGCTATGATCACACTGATGGCCTTGATCGTACTGAGCCTGGCTCTGACGGCCTGTACTTCCAAGCCCGCCGAGGTGGACAAGGTCATTGTTGTGACCGATGCCACCTTCCCACCTTTTGAAACAGTGGATGAAGCGACCAAGGAACTGACTGGCTTTGACATTGAATTGATGAATGCCATTGCAGAAAAATTGGACATCGAAGTGGAATATGTTAATACGGGCTTTGATCCGGCCCTGGCCGGTGTGGCCTCCTGCCAGTATGATGCTGCCATCGCAGCCATCACCATCACGGATGAGCGCAAGGCTCAAATGCTCTTCTCTGAACCCTACATCAATGCAGGGCAGGTGGTGGTTGTGGCAAAAGATAACACCACGATCAATAGTATTGATGATCTGGATGGCTTGATTGTGGCAGCCCAACTTGGCACCACGGGTGCTATTGAAGCCCAGTCCATTCCCAATGTCACCTTCAAGCCCTACGACACCTATGATCTGGCTCTGCTGGATCTGGCCAATGGTCAGGTGGATGCGGTCATTGCCGATTACCCCACTGCCCTTGGTTTTATTGGTCAGAATCCTGACGACCTCAAGACGGTTGGCCCAGTCTTTACTAATGAATCCTACGGGATTGCAGTCTGTAACAACAAGCCCGAACTGGTTGACTATTTCAACCAGGCCCTGGCGGAACTGAAGACTGATGGCACCATTGCGGAACTTGAACAGCGCTGGCTGGCTGGCGAGTAAACTGCGTATCATCTTCATCAACCGGTCTGCGGAGTGGCACGCCTGGCTTCGCAGACCGGCATTTGACTGAAAAATGCAGGTGCGGCATGGAATTAATTGCTTTGGTCTTTTTTGCCCGGCGGATTGGCAGGATTGTGGCTGCCAAGGGATACAAGCCTTGGCCCTACATCTTGATGACAGTGGGGATGTGGATTTTTGGCGAAGTATTGGGTGCTTGGAACGCGATTGTCCTTTTTGGAACCCAGGCATTTAAACTGGAAACTGGCCCGGCCTGGTTGGGTACCGCCCTGAAATTTGGGCTCATTTACCTGTTTATGCTGCTGCTGGCGGCCGCGGCGGCACTGGCTGCCATGACAATTGCTAAAAACCTGCGCCCGGTGGGCTCAACTGAAGCCATCAAAAAGATGGACATCTGGTGGCTGCTGGTGCTGGCAGCCAACCTTCTTTTCCTCCTCCTGGCGACTTTTCGTCCGGACCCCTTCCAGCGGATCGTCACCTTTGTTTTGGACGGCCTCTGGGTGACCATTTATGTCACCTTGATTTCCTTTGTCCTGGTGCTGTTTTTTGGCCTGTTGGCGGGTTTGGCGCGTCTTTCCCGGATCGGCATTATTCGCAACCTGGCCACCATCTATGTGGAAGTGGTGCGCGGCATCCCGATCCTGGTGCAGCTTATGTTCTGGTATTTTGCCTTTCCTGCCATTCTCATCAGCTTGGGCGAGGCTTGGGGCTGGAATGCACTGGCTGATTACAAAGCCAATCCATTGGTGATGGCCATCCTTGGCTTGACAGTGGCCTACTCGGCATACATGAGTGAGGTTTACCGGGCGGGAATACAATCCATTGCCAAGGGGCAGATGGAAGCTGCCCGCAGCCTGGGTATGACTTATTTTCAAGCCATGCGTTACATCATCCTGCCGCAGGCTGTCCGGGTGATCCTGCCGCCGGTCGGCAATGAGTTCATCACCCTGCTTAAAGACTCCTCGCTGGTCAGTGTGGTGGCTGTGGCGGATATGACCCGGCGGGGCCGGGAATTTCAGGCTGCCAATTTTATGCCGATTGAACCCTGGATTATTGTGGGTCTGCTCTATCTGATGATGACCCTCTTTTCGGCCCGTGTGGTCACCTGGTTGGAACATAAAACCCGTTTGGAGCGCTGAAATGGAACCGATTATTCAAATTAAAAATGTGCATAAATACTTCGGCCACATCCATGCGCTGCAGGGGGTCAGCCTGGAAATAGAGCGCGGCGAGGTGGTGGTCATTATTGGCCCCTCCGGTTCGGGCAAATCGACCATGCTGCGCTGCATCAACCGATTGGAGGAATTTGACGAAGGGCAGATCATTGTGGATGGCATTCCGTTGGATACAGCAGCCAATATCAATGCTGTGCGCACGGAGGTTGGCATGGTTTTTCAGCAGTTCAATCTTTTCCCACACCTTTCGGTGTTGGAAAACCTGGCCCTGGCGCAGCGCATCATTCGCAAACGCGGTCGGGCCGAGGCTGAAACCGTGGCCATGGATTTGTTGAAGAAAGTTGGCATCCCGGATAAGGCATCCGCCTACCCACTGCAACTCTCTGGTGGGCAGCAGCAGCGGGTGGCCATTGCCCGAGCCCTGGCCATGAATCCCAAAATCATGCTGTTCGATGAACCCACCAGCGCACTGGATCCTGAAATGATTCAGGAGGTTTTGGATGTCATGATGACATTGGCCAAGGAGGGCATGACGATGGTGGTAGTCAGCCATGAAATGGGCTTTACCCGGGCTGCCGCCAACCGGGCCATCCTGATGGATGCCGGACAAATTATTGAACAGGGTCCGCCGGATGTTTTGTTCACCAATCCCACCCACGAGCGTACCAAGCTTTTCCTGAGCAAGATTCTCTAATCAGATATCCGTCGAGCCGCACTTTGTTGGGTTGTTTTGCACAAATATCCGGGGACCAAGATCCTGATCTTGGTCCCCGGATGAATTTCGGTAAGAATAATTTTCCCCGCAGACAGGCCATCAGCCAGCTACGCCCTGATATCACTGTTGAGGAGGCCCTCCAGATGGTGGTGCCTGGCGATCTGAACGGTTGACCGTGAAACTGGATGGCTGGGCTGTAGGGGTAATGAAGCGAAACCTGGTTGATGTCACTCCTGATGGATGCCAGCGGACATCTGGTCATCGGGTGCCGTTTCAAGTCGGAATTAATTTATGAATAGCTTATCGGGTGGACTGTGATTCCCTGTAATCAGTGCTGATCAGATTAAACCAATTGAAGGGCTCAGCCCAGGGCTGGATTCATTGGATGGTCATCGGGGCGGACTATTCTGCTGCGGCAGCTGACGGGGTCAGTGTTCCCAACGCGGCACGCAGCCCCAGCAGGGTCATCTCCAGCGATTGGGTGGCATACGGTGTTGATGTTGCCGCAGCCTGGATGGGCAAAGCCGGCAGGTGAATGAATCCAGCCGGGATGCTGCGACGGGTTTCGGCCAGGTGATGCAGCAGGGTGTACATGACCTGGTTACAGAGGTAGGCCCCTGCGCTGAGTGACAGTTCGGCAGGCACCCCCGCTGCCTGCATGGCGGCCAGCATGGCGCGCAGTGGTAGGGTGGAAAAATACGCTGCTGGCCCATCCGGGACAACTGGCTCGTCAATCACCGTTTGGCCGCTGTTATCCGGTATGCGGTAATCCATAAGATTGAGGGCAACCCGCTCCAAGGATATGGCGGGGCGGCGGGAGGCTTCACCCAGGCAGATTACCACCTGGGGTTGTGTAGACTCCAAGGCCGTCAACAGGGCGGCCGGGCCCTGCAGCCGATCGACAGGGAGGATGGCCGGGGTGATGATCAGGCCGGGCGGCGGCGTTTGCGCCAAGGCCGCCGCGGCCTGTTCCGAGGGATTGACCACGCTGCCACCGAAAGGCTCAAAACCGGTTACCAGCAGGTGAAGTTGTTCAGTCGGCATAATGCCATGAGATGCAGTTCCAGGATTCTCCATTAAGCTCGACGGTATAGTCCCCCCGATCCGAAGAGCTCACCGGGTAGGCACTCCACAATGATTGGTTGGCCGGGTCCAACAGGATTTGGCGGGCTCGGGCTTCGCCGATATTATAGGAGATCCAGGGGCGTGTTGCAGTGCCGGTCAGAATGGCAGCACGGCACGACAACTGCGCACCGAGCAGATCGTGGACCGCTTCCGGGTGATCCTGCTGGTATTCCGAAAACAATGCTGGCACGGCATCATCAGAGAGTTCCGAAAGGTAGGAGAAGTCAAAGTGGTCTTCATCAACTGTCCACCGGGCGCTATCTGTATTTAGCGTTTCAACAACGTCAAATTTGCCATCTTTGACTGCCCGGGTTGTATTCTGATGGGCAATGTAACCATCCACATTGACCGCCATCAGTGTGAGCGCAAAACCAATCGAGAATATCCAGAGTGCCAGCCCAAAGTGTCCCCGCCGGTTGAAAATTTCCAGCAAAATAACAACCACCAGGAGCGCACCCAGCCAAGGGATGAAGAGATGGGTGTAGGTTCGCAGCCGGGTAAAACCGTAGGCGTCCTCATAAAGCCCCAGACGCTGCCAAGATGAGACAAGCATCACCAATACCAAACCGAAAAGCAGCACGGAGAACCAGGTGAAGCTGCGCTGGTGGTTGGTGGTTTCACGCCGGTTGATCAAACTGAGGGTCAGATACAGACCCAGGCTAAGGACCGCCACGGTGACCAACTCGTTAAATCCTTTAACTGCATATTCCGAGAAGGTGTATCCGGCCGCGTTGATATTGGCTGTGGCGCCGCCAAAGAAATAGCTGAACTGCACAATGACAAAGGCGGCGAAAAGGATGTCCACCGAAGCCAGGATGATGCCGGTTTCAATCGGACCCAAAAAGCCTTTCATCCAAGGCTTATGTGGGTCGGGTCGTTCAGCCTGCTTTGTTGGGGCGACTGTCTGGACCAGCAATCCGGCGAAGATATAGGCCAAGATGAGCACATAGGCAGATCGGAAAATGTATTCGGGCAGGCGTTCAATGTTAAAGATTTCCAACAGTCCTTTCAGTTTGTCGGCAAAGATCGGGTCCGCGCTGGCCAGCAGCGCTCCCAGGATCATGACAATTGGAAAAGCCAGCATCAGGCCGAGGATCACCCGCCAGCCGATGTCCCAAAGCTTCCGCCAGGGAGAAGCCGGTTTTGCTATCGGTTTACCATCTTCCCCCAGCGGAGCGGGGGCGGCCCGGAAAAGGTCAGTTGCACGCGTGAATGCGGCGATGAACAGTTCAAAGCCACCAGCTATCCAATCCACCAGCCGATAATAAAGCCAGTGGCCAGTGCGGGCAGTCAGGATGGCCAGCCCGATGGCCAACAGCGTCAACAGGGTGTTCAGGAAGCGGGTCAGCGGCTCCAGGCGAAGTAGGGGCGCGGCTGACATTGTCAGGGCCAGTATTCCCAACAACCAACCGGACCAGTGAATGCGCTGCCCTTCAGCATGAACTAAATAGAAGCCACTGCCAAGCACCAGCAGGGTCCAGAGCGTGAAGGATAAGCCTGCATTTTTTTGCCAGAAGAACAGATCCACCGCCCAGGCCAGCGCCACGGCAAATGGCAGAAAACGCAACGGATGTTTTAGCATAAGGGGAATGCCTCCAAGGCAAGGATGTCGAACTTATAGGCCCGATCATAGACGGGCAGGGCTGTCAAAACCTATCGGATCGTCACAATAACGATCAGATCTTTGATTTAGAAGCTATTATAACCGCGATAAGCCGTCGATTTTGGACCTTGTAACCATTCTTCGCTTTCAGGGACTGCGGCGGGCATGGTGACGCGCTGTAGAACGGCCAAAAACCGCGCCATCATCCGGGGAACCCAATATTGAGACCTGACGGGGCCAGCCCTTTTCGTCTCTTTGAGCTGTCAAGCGATTGCCGCGTCTGGCCGAATGGTGGCAAATTCGAGTGATTGACAGACCTGCCCGGATCGGTTGGGTTGGAATTGCTGATCAGAGCAATCATTGGGGCTGGCCTTGGTCTGCGCTGCTGATGGGTTGGTCTTTGGCAACCACATATTTTTGAATGGGGTGGCGGAAATCATGTATAATGATCGCATGAAGCGCAATTTGATCTGGAGTCTGCCGGTGTTGTTGGCCCTAACCCTGGCACTGGTCTGGGGAGCTACGCTGCCGCAACCTGTTGAAGCTGGGCCCAAAGGTGCGAACCTGGTGATGGTCAGTCCAGCAGCTTGTCCGATTGGCGGCTGTGCCGCTGGGCAAAGATTGAATTTGCGTGGTAATTTTGACTTGGGCAGTTATGATCCCGGTGCTGCACCCAGTCCCAATGTCCAGTTTTGCGTCTATACCCCGATCAACTGGTCAGGTAATAATTTTACCATTGATGCCATGGGCGGGGTCAGCGGTGCCACTTATGTCCCGAGCATCACCTACTGTGCGGTACCTCCAACCGGCTACGATTTGGTTGGCGGTGCCTTGGCAAGCCTGCCAGCGGGTCATTTCGGCGATTCACTCAGCTTTGGACTGCGGATTGGCAGCACTGCCACCACAACTGGTTCAGCACTGGCTCGGGTGTATGAATATGATGGCTCCACCTGGCCACAGACACAGCAATCTTTCCTGTCCATACCAGTGGCCGCCGTCTCAGCCAATGTTTTTGTGGCCAATGATGCTGCCGCCTGCAGCGTGAACAGCCCTTGTTATGTTAACAGCGGTGAGGATCTGATCGGGGGCATTGGCACCGGCTTGAAGGATGCGGTGGATGCCCAACTGGCGGCCACCACAATTACGGTGCTGGGAAGCACCCTGATCAAGTCGCAATCCGTGGCCATCAATCCGACCTACCCATTAACCATCCAAGGGTTTGGGGGTGCGCATCTGACATATGCCGGGGTGGACTGCACCCGCCCCATGTTGACAATCAACGGCGCAGTCACCCTCCGTAATTTGACTGTTGATGATGGCGGCTGCAGTGCCCCCAGCCGTGACCTGATGGAAGTCAACAGCGCGCAACCGGTGGTCATTGAATCCAATGATTTGGTGGGGGGCGCCAATGCTGTCCATCTGCTGGATGGAACCGGCAATCTGACAGTCCGGTTTAATCACATTCAAGGAAACAGTGGTTATGGCGTCTTACGGGATGCTGGAACCGGGACTGGTTTGTTGGATATCCAGGCCAATAACATTTTTGGCAATCGAAATGGCGCCCAGGTGGAATGCAACCTGCGCGGCCAGGCCGATCATAACTATTGGGGACCAGGTGCTGGTGCCGCAGCTTCAGCGGTGCAATGCACGGTTGTGGAAGGGAAACGTCTGGGGGCCCCCATTTTGCACAGCAGTGGCAAGCCGGGTGTGGACGGGCAAATCATCACCGTCACAGGAGCAAAAACAGCCTATTTTAACGGTCAGCTGTCAGTCCAAGGTTTGGGGTCGGGACCCGGCTTTGAGATTGTGGTGCTCAATCATGGTTCAACCGTGCCGGGCAGTATCCCGTTTACCGGCGGCAGTCCGGATGATCTTTCCCCTTGCGGTAATTTTTATGATGTTTACATGCCGGCCGCGCTTCCGCCAGATGCCGCTCTGGATCTGTTTCTGCGTTATGACTGGACATCGGGATGCACGGCAACCATCGAATCCAGCGCTTTTTGTGGTCAAGCGGATCCAGCGCTGTACCCGCTCTGGTGGTATGATCCGGCGTTTAATATCACTGATGGCTGGGACACCACCGGCCAGAATCCGGCGGGTAGTGGGGCCGGTGGCGCGGCGGGACAAATCACAAGTTGTCTGCCGGACAGCAAGGAGATCCGGGTCTCATTGGATGATACCGGTCGCCCCAACCTGACCAACGATTTGGACTTCACACCATTTGGGGTGGGGCTGCCGGCTCAAACAGCTGCGATTATCTTTACCAAATTCACTGCGACGGGTGGCAATACCCAGGTATTGGTGGAATGGGCCACTTCCAGTGAGATTAACGTAACCGGCTTCTATGTCCAGCGCAGTTTGCAGGCCGCCAGTGGTTTTGAACGTGTCAGCGCCTTTATCTCGCATACTGGCACGCCGTTGATCGGTGCCACCTATAGTTTCCTGGACACCAATCTCCAAAACGATACCCCCTATTATTATCGTCTGGAAATCATCACAGCCGGGCAACTCTCGCTTTATTCCGGGGTTGTCAGCGCCACCCCGGCCATTCCCACCCCCACGCCAACCTTCACCAATACCCCGACCTTTACCAGTACACCCACGTTTACGCCCACCCCTACATTTACAGGGACACCTCCAACCAGTACCCATACGCCCACGATAACTGGTACACTGCCCACCCACACCCCCACTTTTACCCGTACCCCCACCCGGACAGCCACCCCCACGCGCACCCGGACCCCGGTGCCGGCGGCCACCCGTACCCGGACGCCGCGCCCGGTCACCCGCACCCCCACCCCGGCAGCGGTCCGTTCGGCCACGCCACGGCCGGGAGGATCGGCTACTGCCCGTCCCGGTGGAACCCTGACGCCAACCCTGGGCGGTTATCCTGGTGTCGTGGTGACCTACACATTAAAACCCACCAATACATCCGAACTGCCGGCCATTACTGGCTACCCTGGTCTGGTGACACCAAGTGGTGCCACAGCCACACCCTCCTCGGGTGATTATCCGGTTTTTATCAGCCCAACCCCTGGTGTCCCAGGGGCCTCCCCCACGCCCACCTCCACCGGCGAAACGCCACCGGAGAGCCGCCCACTGTGGTGGGTTCCCCTGCTCATCATTCTTACTGGACTGGCGCTTCTGGGTGGTTTAGGGTATTATTTATGGTCGCGTGGCTTGTTGCCGTTCGCGCTGTTTGTAAAACAAAAGCAACCGCTCCGGGATGTTGAAAGCCCGCCAGCGGGATCACCTGATGTAGCCAAAGCCCAGGAGCCTGGTGAATTGCCCCAGCCATCACCGCCCTCAGATGACCACTCCTGAGGCGGCACGGAAGAAGCATGTATTTACGCGGTAGTAAACTGAGCATGACCCGCCGCCGGCGGCGTTTTAACGTATTACGAATATTGATGTGGGTGCTGTTAATCGGCGCCATGGTGTATGTCAACCAGGTTATTGTGCCCACCACCGGCCCATTGTTTATCCCCACCCCCACGCCAACACGCTCGCCAGAATCCTATGTTGCGGATGCCCAGGGGTTGGTGGAGGCGGGCAAGATTCCACAAGCTATGGTCGCTTATGAGGCGGCCATCAAGGTCGATCCGCGGAATCCTTCCTCTTACATCGCCCTGGCCCGTTTGCAAATCTATTCCGGCCTGTATGCTGAAGCCGTAACCAATGCGGACAATGCATTGCTCATCAATGCCAACAACAGCATTGCTCATGCCCTGCGCGGCTGGGCTTTGGGTTTTGAGGGATCCTATCTGGATGCCGCCACATCACTTAAACAAGCCATCGACTTGGATCCAGGCAATCCCGTGCCGTACGCTTATTATGCCGAGGTGCTGGCTCTGCAGCAACAAAGTGACGCGGGTGGTTTGGGTACACTGGATGATGCCATTGAAATGTCCCAAAAGGCAGCCCAGCTTGGTCCCAATACCTTGGAGGCCCATCGCGCGCGGGGATTGATTTTGGAAATCACCTCCAACTATGAAGAAGCTGTGGCTGAACTTGAGGCTGCTGTATCCATTAACCCGAATATTGCTGACTTGCACATTGCCTTGGGCCGAAACTACCTGGCCCTGGAATACTATGATCAGGCTATTGAGCAATTTAATAATGCCATTCCCCTGGACCCAACCAATCCCTTGCCGAAATGGTATTTATCGCGCACTTATTTCAGGGCGGGTGAATTTTCCAAAGCCATTCTTTATGGCGAACAAGCCATCAAGGACAATCCCGTTGACCCCTACTTGCATGGTAATCTTGGAATGATTTACCGTCGGGCGGAAGACCTGCCTCGAGCCATTGCCTCACTGCGCCTGGCGGTGCGCGGTGGAACATTGGAGGATGGCACCGATGTGGTCGGTCTGCCGCTCAATTATGGTCGCGTGGCCGAATATTATTATAATTATGGCTTGGCATTGGCAGAAAATGGCGAATGCGGCGAGGCGTTGCAAATTGCCCAGGCTCTGCTCAATGGTGTGGCTGCCGATGACATTGCCGTCTATAACGCCCAGGAGATGATCAATGTCTGCGCCGCTGCTGCAGGTCAGCCCACGGCAACTGTGGCAGCGCCAGAGCCCACTCCGGCACCGTGAGGTTGTTATGCAAATCACACCTCGTCAGCGTTTTATTTTCCGTAAAAACCGTACCTACTCCCGACCAGTTTGGGTCTTCACGTTGCTGCTCGTCCTGCTGGCTAATTTGTTTGTGTTTCGTGGCTGGGCTGAGGGCAAAGTGGAGCCCTTGTTCATGCCTACGGCTACCCCCACGCGTACATTGAACTCATATGCGCTTGAAGCAAAAACATATTTTGATGCCGGAGACCTGCAGCGTTCCATTGATGCCTATCAATTTGCGGCCAGCATTGAACCGGATGACCCGGCGTTGTGGTATGAGATGGCGCGCATCCAGGCCTATTCTTCGAATATGATGACCACGGATGCCGAGCGGGTGGCCCGCCTGGCTGAGGCCCTGGCTTCAGCGGACCGGGCATTGGAATTGGCCCCTGACAACAGCATGGCCCATGCCGTGCGGGCATTTGTTTTGGATTGGAACGCTTCCTATGTGGAAGATCCGACCACCCGGCAGGATATGCTGAATAATGCTGAACAAGCCGCCATCCGGGCTTTGCAACTGGACAGCACCAATGCCCTGGCATTGGCCTATTATGCGGAAATTTTGATTGATCAGCAGAATTGGACCCAGGCGGAACAATACATCCGGCAGGCACTTGAGCGTGATGATACACTAATGGATGTTCATCGGGTGAATGCCTATGTCCTTGAAAGCACCCGGTATTATGAGGATGCCATTTTGGAATATCAACGGGCTGTTGAAATCAACCCAGCATTGACATTTCTCTATATTTCAATTGGCGCCAACTATCGTCATTTAAAGCAAAACGATCTTGCCTTGGATTATTTTGCCAAGGCGGCCCGGATTAATGAACAATTGGGAGTGAATGATCCCATCCCCTATCTGGCAATTGCAAAGACTTATTCGCAAAAGGGAGAATTCCTTTCCGCTGTGTTGAATGTGCGCCGGGCGCTGGATATCAACCCGTCCAGCCCGGATATTTATGGCCAGTTGGGCATTGTATATTTCAAGGCGCGCAACTATGAAGGGGCGATCCCGGCATTGCAATGTGCTGTTTATGGTTGTGATGCGGAATTAAGCTGTGAAGTTCGCCAGTGTGATCCGGAAGCAGGCCCCGGATTGACAATTGAAGGCATGCCGCTGACATCCAACACACTGGTCTATTATTATACTTATGGCTCTGTGCTGGCAGGCATGCACCGCCCAATCAATAATTATTGTGAAGAGGCGATGAAGGTGATGCAGGAAGTCCGAGATGCCTATGGAAGTGATCCCACCGTGATCGCGATTATTGAGCCCAGTGAAGCCATTTGTGAAGGGTATGGATACTAAAAAAAGCCGGGCTGGTCGCTAATTGATTTAAGCGGATTGATCAAGTGTTCGGCTAAGTGTTTGGTACGGACTGGGATAGTGATCGATCAAGGCCACGTCCAGAGGCTTGGTCAGCTGGATTTGGCCCCGGCCGCTCGGAGAGATTCTGGCAGGGCAATCTCATCTGGTGATTCCGCGGGGTGGAACGGACCAACCAAAATCAAGGGGGCGGCGAGGGCCACCCCCTTGCAAACCCAAAGTAAGAAAACGTTGACTTAGTGCACTGAGACAGGCGCCAGACGGCGGATGTTGACCGTCAGCGGCAAACGAACTGGCTGGAATATTGGCTGTGGTATCGGAAGCCCGAAACGCATGCTTCCCAGAGTCAATATTTCTGACAGCAATTCTCCATAACGCCAACCACCTGCTGCTGCCAGTCTGACTGCCAGGCCGGATGGGGTCAGGTCAGGCTGCGTTTGAATGGACAGCAGGCTGGGTTCTCCGGTGGCGCCCAGAGCGATCTTGACCAGCGAGTAATCCAGCGCGCCGACGCTCTGATGAGCATGGATGGCCAGTGTGTGAATTGCCTCCCTCAGTTCAGGGGACATGTCTGCCGTAACTCCGCGTGGGCTGCCGGATTGCCAGATCGGCAACCGGTGGAAACCATCGGCCTCAAAACATTGGGAATGAGCCCACAGTCCGATCGGACCACAGGTTTTTTTATCGGTGGCTGCCTTGCCCAGCACCATGACCTGGAGCCGGGATCTGATCGGTGTGCAACTGTCTGCAACAGGGAGCCCGGCCTGCTGCCAGAGATCATGGCAAAGGGGGGTGTCTGCTGCCAGTGCTTGGGCGACTGGGCGTGAACCTGTGAACGGCAGGCCAAGCATTTCCAATACTGTGGCCAATCGGGCAGCCTGGGATGGGGTGTCAGGGCCAGCCATAAGGTTGATGCAGATGTCTGGTTCAATTCTAGCCAAGGCATTCACTATATCCGCACCGGTTGGAACCGCCATGGGTTGAAGTCCCCTCTGACGTAGCGCGGTGAATGTGGTCGCTAGATTGGATTGGCGGTTGGGTTCCGCTCCGGCAATCTGGCGATGGGTGAGCCGTTGAATCTCTCCCCGTGACGTGGTAATCACGGCTACCCGCCATGCGGTTGCCGGCCGCGGCGGAGTACTGGGAGGCTTATCTTCTTCAGCTATTGCTTGTTCAAGCTCAATGTCAAGATCCATAATTTGCTTTTACTCCGAGTAAAGATGTGATTATCTTTGGAAAGACAATCAGCGGAGAAGTATATAACGATTTCCCAGAAATACAAGAG
>DAOQTN010000032.1:0-12684 GCA_035340555.1 Anaerolineaceae bacterium
TGTTGGATAATCCGGGTGTTAATATCTCGTTAGATCACCAACCTGCTCCAGATACCACCGCCAGTGTTACCTGGGACGGGATTAATTGGCAGATATCCTGGGGTTATAACGGCGCTGTCTCGATCGCGCGCGTCAACAGCAATGGACAAGTGCTTGATCCTGGTGGAATTTCCATTGCGGGTCCCGAAGCGGGCCTGTCTGCTGGCGATGGGGCCGGGGGAATTCACCTTATCTGGACTTCCTTCGCATACGACCAAGCTGATATCGTTTCGGCCCATATTTCCTCCAACCAGGTTTCGACACCAAATCGCGTCCTCTCAACCGGCGCGCCCATGCAAATTTATACAGATTTTGCGGTTGGAAGCGATGGTTACATGGCGGTCTATCGCAGCGATACTGACAGTGCTCATCGCATTCATGTTCATCCACTGGATATCAACGGCAATGCGCTCACACCCGCCCCCATTGAACTGGAAAGTGGTGACACCATTTACGGTCCCGGGGAGCCATCGGTAAGTTGGAACGGTTCATTATATTTGGTAACCTGGGGGAACAATAATGGCATTGTCGCCCAGCGCGTCCAACAGGATGGAACCTTGGTAGATGCAACTCCTTTCGTGGTCATTACTGCGGGGATTGGGCCCACCGATGTTGCGGCAGTTGGAGATACTTTTCTAGTGGTGGGTCGAAAATATGGCTATTATCCACAGTACCTGTACCCGGTCGCTGCCCGGGTACGCGGCAGCGATGGCGCGGTATTGGATACGCCCCCGTTGTATGTGGGTGAATCGTATGCGCGCTCAGTGGCCGTGACAACCTTTGGCGATCGCTGGCTGACGGTTTGGTTCAGCACCTATACCCACGATGATACGGTAGGAAGCACTGCGGGCCATTTTGTCAATGCCAATGGCACTCTGGGCACCTCGTTTTCAATTTATGGCCCATACTCCATGGGAGGCAATGGGATCAACGAAGTGTCTGCCACCTCCAATGGCCTTACCGCTCTGGTGCTATTATCTGCAGAAGTTACCTCAGGGGTTGAAACTGACCTGATTGGGCGGCTGGTCAATGCTGATGGCTCGCTTCAGTCCCTGACTAATCTCACCCCCTGGATTGGTAACCAGTATCGCCCCCAAGCCGCCTGGGACGGCAGCCAGTACGTGGTAGCCTACACTGACCAGAAAAACCGCTTTCCACATACAATTGATCCATTGGACGCGCGGGGCGACTTATTCGGAATGCGCATCACCGGGAGTGGGGACATTCTTGACCCCCAGGGTTTTGCCTTCTCCAGCCTGCCGATTGCAGAGACCCATCCGAGTGTTGCTGCCGCAGACGGCGTGAGTCTGTTTGCTGGGTCCATCATGCGCAATGAGGCCCCTTATACGGCATATCGGGTGGGTTATATCCGCCTGGGTACTGGCGGTAATCAATGGCCGGTGGCCGTCGCTCAAAGCAACGTTATGGGCGGCAATATTCCCCTAAATGTCCAGTTCAGTTCCACCGGCAGCACAGATCCCGATGGCATGTTGGCTGCTTACAGCTGGGATTTTGGTGATGGCGATACCTCCATCAGTGCCAACCCGACTCATACCTACAACACACCTGGCAATTATGTGGTTTCACTGGCAGTGACTGACGATGAAGGAGCCGTCACAACGCAGACCCTGGCTCTGAACGTCACCGCACCCAACCAGTTGCCGGTGACCATGGCTTCCGCCACCCCGCAGAGAGGGCAGCCCCCCTTGGACGTTGTTTTTTCTGCCCGCGGTTCTTATGACCCGGATGGCCGTCTGGGAAATTTTCACTGGATCTTTGCCGATGGGACCGATAATTGGGGCCCAACATCATACCAAACATTTTCCTTGCCAGGCATTTACACCGTCACTTTGACAGCTTATGACGATCGTGGTGGCAGCTCTACAGACACAGTGACCGTTTATGTGGGTCAACCAAATCAACCCCCGGTTGCCATGGCTGCTGCAGCACCACTCCATGGCAACGGCCCCCTAAATGTCAACTTTAATTCGGCCAGCAGTTATGATCCTGATGGCACATTGGCAGCTTATCTTTGGGAATTTGGTGATGGCAGCATCTCGACCCAGGCCAACCCAACCCACACCTACCCGGCCCAGGGATCTTACCAGGCTGTCTTGACCGTCACAGATGACCTCGGTCTTACTCAGAGCGACAGCTTGACCATTATGGTCTACGGCGTTGACCTGCCCCCGGATCAATCCGCGGTAAGGGCACCTGGCGAATCGGCGACGTACCTGTTGATGGTCGATTACATTGGCGAAGAGCCCAACGCCACGTTTGATGTTGACGTGAACATTACCGGCGCCCAGTGGCCGGTTGAAGCGCCTGCCACCGTTGGCCCAATTGCATCTGGTGATAGCGCTTCATTGCCAGTGATTGTCCGGGTACCGCCTCAGGCGGCACCCGGCGAAACATCGATTGTGGAAATCACTCTGACATCGCAAGGGGGCACCGGGTTGGTGACGACATCTCTGCTGACAACGCGGGTGGCTCATCGCATATTTTTACCGCTCCTGCTGGCTTATCCATTGCCGTAACGCCCAGTAACCTTCAAACACCCAGTAACCTTCAAACACCCAGTAACACCCAGTAACCTTCAAACACCCAGCAAGACCCAGCAACAAACACTTATTTGCTAATCGATGCCGCCCGATGAGTAACAAGCGGGCGGCATTTTGCATATTTACTGGGAATTCGAACCCGGTTTAATAATCCAGGATGAGCAGCCCCGGAAGCCATGGAGGAAGCCGAAGAAGCCGAGGAAGCCATGGAGGTGATGCTCATGGACTGGCTGCTGAGTAGATTTCTGGGTGACTTGGGATGGTCCGCCTGCAAAAACCAATCCACCACCGCCCCCGAACCGAAAAAACGCCTTCCCGCCCAGACTTCAAACCCACTCCAATTGACGGGAACGGGTCCTCTGATTGAGGGGAAAATTCCTCTGGTTTCTTGGAATAAGGTGCTCGGCGTATCTTTTAAATGAATAAATACTTCCGGAATCTTCTACCTGATCACCTGATCAAGCCACCAACCGCTTGCCGGTGTGCGCTGTCGGGATGCGCGCGGTTGGTCTGTAAACCAAACCAGAAAGATTCAGCTGCTGGCTGGGTTGATAAAAAGAATAAAAAACCATGCGACAGGATTTCCCGGCGCATGGTTTACAATCCCGCGTTATTCCAACTCGCTTCAGGTGACGGCGGGGGTTTCCGGAATCATCCCTTCGAGCACAATTTCCAAAGCCATGGTATGGCTGCATAACTTGTGGGTGCGGAAATATGAACAATCACATTCCCACTGGCCATCGGCATAACGAACCTGATGCGGATTGTTTTCACCATCCATTGTCACCGTAAACGTGTGAAAATGAATGCGCTTGCGTTCCTGGGCATAGCGTTTGGCTTTTTCAACTTTGCCAATCATGCCTGAATCCATGTGGTCTGCATCTCCTTTCAGTGAGTTAACGGACAAAAAAAGCACGCGTACACACGCGTGCCCGGGTCACCGATATCCAACTTTGGGGGAGGAAAATACTCGCATCTCAACAATGATGATATACCGAGTCGCTCAGAAAGTCAACCGATTTTCTTCTCGTAAACCAGGGCATCTTCGCCATCATTGTAGTAGTGCTGCCAGACACCGGTGCATTGATACCCTTTCTGCTCATACAGCGAAATGGCCACCTGATTATCCCGCCGCACACACAGCCGCACCTGTGGAACCTGCATGGCGGCTTCACAGGCGGCCAGCAGCGCGGCGCCGATACCAACCCCGCGGTGCTCGGGGTCCACCCCAATGGTGGTGATCCAGCCAAACCCCTCATCCGGATGAGGATCACCGCCCACAAATCCCACCATCCGGCCGGCGATCACCGCTTTCAGGCGGATCATGCCGGGCAGGGTGAGGGCCGCCATTAAATCCAACAAGGGCCAGGCGTCCTTGCTGAAACAGGTGCGCTCCAGCGCTACCAGTCCAGTCAGGTCGCCCAGCCCTGCCGGTAAAATCTGGAAATCAGTAAAGGCGGATTCCACGCCGTGGTTACTTGTTGCCTCGCTGTTGCAGGAAGTCACCCATCAAGCTGGTGAATTCCATCGGGAAGATGTATTTCGTGGATGGGCTGGCAGCCATGGAGCGCAGGGTTTCAAAATACTGCAGCGTCATGGTCTTGGGATCAATGGTTTGGGCAACCGCAAAGATACGATCCAGCGCCAGTGCATAACCCTGGGCCCGCAGCCCTTGGGCTTCGCGCTCGCCTTCAGCCTTGAGGATGGCGGACTGTTTTTCGCCTTCAGCCTTGAGGATGGCCGCCTGCTTCTCGCCTTCGGCCACATTGATGGCGGCTTCGCGCGTACCGGTGGATTCGGTCACCACGGCGCGGCGGTTACGTTCAGCGGACAACTGCCGGTTCATTGCATCCTGCACATCGCGCGGCGGCAGGATCTCCCGGATTTCCACATTGGTGACTTTCACGCCCCATTTTTCAGTGACTTCATCCAGACGGGTACGCAGGGCCGAGTTGATCTGCTCGCGTTCAGACAGCACCCCATCCAGGGGAATGCCACCGATGACCGCGCGCAGCGTGGTGGTGGCGATACCCTGGGCGGCCTGCTCAAAATTGCCGACCTGCAGCACACTCATGACGGGATCAAAAACCCGGTAGTACCACAGAAAATCGATGGAGATTGGCGCATTATCCTTCGTGATGGACGTCTGGGCCGGAATTTCGCGCACCTGCTCGCGCAGGTCGGTTGATACCGCCTTGTCAATTACCGGAATCAGCAGCACCAGACCCGGGCCGCGCGCCCCAATACAGCGCCCCAGGCGAAAGACCACCAATCGTTTGTATTCGGCCACAATTTTAATCGCCGAGAAGAGGAACGCCACAATGATTGTTGCAATTGCGGCAACTGCGCAGACGACAAATGCAGTCGTACCTTCATCCATTTGAAACCTCCATCAAACTTAAAAAATGGTTTAGATATGTTTATCCGGCGGCCAGTTCATCCGGCAAAACCGGTTCAACATCAAGAATGAGCCCGTCGCGTGCAACCACCCGCACAAGGCTGCCAAGGGGGATGCGCGTCCGGCTACGGGCGCTCCACTCTTCTCCGCCCACATAGACGGTGCCTTCCAGGAAGATGTCGGTGCGCGCCTCGCCCCGCTTCCCAATAATCGCTTCCCGGTTTCCCACAAGTTTGAGGCCGATGGCTTCCAGGCTTTTGCGGCCAATCAACCAGAGAAAGGCGGCGGCAGCCAGGGAGACCAGTCCGGCCAGCAGGGGATGCACAGCCAGGCCTCCTTCCGGGTTGCGGAACACAAAAATGGACCCCACCATCAATGCAGCAATGCCGACCAGCAGATAAGCCCAGTGCCGGGTTTTGCGCATGGCAAGGATGAAGGGAATCACACCCAGCACCAGCACCACCAGGGCCCAGACGTTAATCGGCAGCTTGATCAGGCTGTAGGCCGCCAGCGCCAGGGCAAACAAGGCGCCCAATTCCACCAGGCCGGTGCCAGGGGCAAACAAGGCCAGCGTTGCCAGTACAAACCCGCTGACCAGCAGTACAAAGGCAATATTCGGATCTGTCAAGAAAGTCATTGCACACCTCTTCGTTAACATTATATACGCAAAAGAGGATTTTTGTGTGTGCTCTCTGTGTAAAATCGCCTGCTATCCGCTGTCCGCTATCCGCTGCCTGCTGCCTGCTGCCTGCTGTCTGCTGCCGGCTGTCAACTGTCGGCCGACCGTTTCCTGTCCTGGTCACCTGCTTCCCGCTTGGCCGTGTACCAGCCGGTTCCAGCCCAATTAAAAAAGACTGGGCCAGGCTGACCGGCCTGGCCCAGGGGAAACGCTGTCAGATAAATCAACCAACCGCAGCGGCCTCGATGCCGTAGTTACGCCGGAAGACTTCCTCCAGGGTCGGCTGCTGGCTGATGATGTCGATCACCCGAAATTGGCTCGCCAGTTTGATCAGGGCGTCAGGGTCACCGCAGAGCGTGCAGCGCAGTTTGTTTTCTTCCAGGCGGATGTCCTCCACATTGGGCAGCCGGGCGAAAAGATCGACCGAAACCGGGCCGGCAAAGCGCATCTCCACCTTGCGCAGCGCCCGGGCGCGCAGGTTCAAGCCACGCTCCACCGTGATCAACTGGCCGCCGTGAATGACCCCCACCCGGTCACAAATTCGTTCCATCTCGGCTACCGAACTTGAAGACAGGAAGATCGACCGCCCTTCCATGCGGGCCTGGCGCACCAGGCGGTAAAAAACATCCTGGGCTTCCCCGCCCAGGTGGCGGGTCGGTTCATCCAGCAGCAACAGATCCGGCTGATGCATCCACGCCTGGACAAGACCCAACTGTGTCCGCCCTTCAAGAGACAGCCCGGCCAGCGGCTGCTCCAGATCCAGTTTGAACAGGGCTGCCAGCTTTTGCGCCTCCAGCCAGCTTTCCCCACCGCGTTCCCGGGCCAGCCCCGTCAGGTAGCGCTGGGCCGTTCCCCAGCGTCCGGGATGAAAATTAGCCCCCAGGTAGCCCACCCGGCGGCGAACAGCCCGGCTTTGCCGATAGGCGTCCAGCCCAAACAGGAGGGCATTACCGTAAGTGGGGTGGATTTCTGCCATTAACAGTTTCAGGGTGGTGGTCTTCCCAGCGCCGTCCGGCCCCAAAAAGCCGAACACTTCGCCCGGTTCCACCTCAAGGAAAAGATTTTCTACTCCCCGCTGCTGGCCGTAAAATTTGGTCAGGTTTTCGGCGCGGATTGCCAGGTAGCGCATGGCAGCCTCCTAGAAAGTGATAAATCCGCGGCTCCTTAAAATGAGCCTCGGCTGGTGTGAAGCACCAGCCGAGGGAAATGTCAAATCACGCGCTACGCGCCATTTCCATTAGACCCGGTTGGGGCTTCTTGTACCGGATTTGCCAAACCAGCTCAACACCCGGCGGGGGGTGTTCAGATGGATCTGCAAATCCTTATTTGTAACGAACAGGGGCAATCGGTTCAGCGTGCGCCTAAGGGGCACACTTTCGCCAGAATTACCCGATTCTTCCGAGTCCATACAGAAACTCCTTCATCAAAAAAGTTAATAAATATAGCCTCAAAGGCCGCCCTCATTTTAGCCGCTTCAGATGGCAATGTCAAGCAAAATTTCCGCCGGGTCAGTGCAATTTTCACCCGCCATCGACCCGCGGCGACTTCCTTACAAAAATGTCGGCTGCCCCCGGCTTTCGTGATAAAATCTGACTATTCTTGTTCCTGCCTTGATCCGGAGGTGTGTGATGACTGAGACCATTTTGATTGCCGTTGCCTGGCCCTATGCCAATGCTGAAATTCATGTTGGCAACCTGACCGGCTCCTATCTGCCGGCGGACATTGCCGCCCGTTATCACCGACTGCGCGGCCGCAAGGTGCTCATGGTCTCCGGTTCCGATGCCCACGGCACGCCGATCACCGTACGGGCCGATGCGGAAGGTACCACCCCCCTGGCGGTTTACCAGCGGTTCCATGACGGTTTCCTGGATCTGTATCAGCAGCTGGGGTTGACCTATGATCTGTTTACCAGCACCCACACCACCAATCACCGGGAGATCGCCCAGAAGATATTCATGGCCCTGCTGGATAACGGCTATTTGCATACCCAGCGGGATTTCCAGTGGTATTCCACCGAGCAAAAACGCTTCCTGCCTGATCGGTATGTGGAAGGCGACTGCTACATCTGCGGTTATTCGGGGGCCCGTTCTGACCAGTGCGATAAATGCGGCAGTTTGCTCGATCCCGCCCAGCTGCGCAACCCGCGCTCGCGCATCGATGGCTCCACCCCGGAACTGCGGGAGACCGAGCATTATTATCTGGACCTGGGCAAGCTCCAGGGTCAGATTGTGGATTTCCTGCAACTGCGGGAATCGTACTGGCGGCCGAACGTGCTGCGCCAGTCCCTGGGCCAAATTCTGGCCGACGGTCTGCGCCCGCGCCCGATCACCCGGGACCTGGACTGGGGCATCCCGGTTCCCCTGGCAGACTGGGGTGAGGGCAAATGCCTTTACGTCTGGTTTGAGGCGGTCATTGGCTACCTTTCTGCTTCCATTGAATGGTCCCAACTGACCGGGCAGCCGGAGGCCTGGAAGAATTGGTGGCATAACCCATCGGCTCGCTCCTACTATTTCATCGGCAAGGACAATATTCCCTTCCATGCCATCATCTGGCCTGGTGAATTGATCGGTGTCGGTGGCCGGTTTGACGAATTAATGGGCAGCAAAACCGGATCGCCGTTGGTGCTGCCGTATGATGTCCCGGCCAATGAATTCATGAACCTGGAAGGGCAAAAAATCTCCGGCAGCCGCAACTGGGCGGTCTGGGCGCGAGATTTTCTTACCCGCTACGATCCCGACCCGCTGCGCTATTACCTTACCGTGGCCATGCCGGAGGCGAAGGATACGGATTGGAGCTGGGAGGATTTCTACAAGCGCAACAACGATGAACTGGTTGCCACCTGGGGCAATCTGGTCAACCGGGTCCTTGCCTTTGCCTACAAACATTGGGAAGGCCAGGTGCCCGATCCCGGTGAACTGACCCCCCTGGATCGCGAACTGCTGGCCTCGGTGGAGGATGGGTTCAAGAGTGTGGCCATTGAAATGGAAGCGGTGCATCTGCGCGCGGCCCTGTCTGAGGCCATGCGGCTGGCCGGCGAGGTCAATAAATATCTGGATCAAACCGCACCCTGGCAGGCCATCAAAACCGATCGCCAAGCGGCAGCGCGGGCCGTCTATACTGCCATGCGGGCGCTTGACTCGATCAAGATCCTGCTGGCTCCATTCCTGCCCTTTACCTGCGAGCGGCTGCATGCCTTTATGGGGTATACCGAACCGCTGTTTGGCACACAGTCCCTCACCACGATTCCCGATGACCTGGGTGAGCATACGATTCTGCGCTATCATCCCGCCCCGGCAGCGCTGCGCTGGGAACCCAGTCAGCTGCAGCCAGGTCACATCTTCAACCAACCCCAGCCGCTCTTCCGGAAACTGGAAGCAAAAATCATTGAAGAAGAGCGAGCCAGACTGGGGCAGCCCAAATAGGATCCATGCCCATGTTGCGCTTACGCGGCAAAGTACTTCTTGGGGTGATCATCCTGGTGCTGGCGGCAGTCGGCTGTCAGGCACCAGGACAGATTGTGTCACCGGATGCCACCCCAACCCCCACTGTTTTCAGCGTTCAAGCTGAAACCGAAGTTCCGACGGCGGCCGCCTCCCCTGAGCCTGACGAGCCGGCCACCGACTATTCCTCCGTGACCCTCACCCCCCAGGATCTCCCGGCGGGTTTTCAGGAATTATCCGAGGCGGATCTGGAAGCCATGGGAATTTCCCCCAAGGCTTTTGTCCAGGCTTTTTCGGAAAATCTGACCAAAGCCAGCGTGCAGACCTTCTCGGCCTACTGGAAAACAAACAATCTTGAGATTGTGGCTGACTTTGTCATGGCACCGATCACCCTGGTGGAACAGGTGGCATTCGACCTGCTGCTGAAAAACCCCGAGAAGGTGGCCGAATTATTTGCAAAAAATGTCGGCGTGACGGTCAATGTCGTGCCGGTGGAAACGGTTGGCAATGCCTCGGTGCAGCTTTCTTATCTGCAGGCCACTTCCACAGGCATCAACTTGGTCTGGGACATCATGATTTTTCGGCGGGGTGAAGCGGCTGTGGTTGCCCTGGCCATCCATCTGGAACAGGCTCCCCCGATAACACTTTACGATATCGCCGTCCTGCTGGATGCAAAAATCCAGGCGGTTCAAGGAAAATAGCCCCTGCCCGCCCGCTCGCCCGACAGGCTCTGCTAAATAAAAAACAGGTTTGGCAACCACCGTGCTGCCAGACCTGTTTTTGTGGGGCCACCATCAGCGTTCCCCGCGCATTTCGGCATCCAACTGTTCAAAGAATTCCCGCAGGGCCTCATCCCGCTGCGCAGCAATGGCCCGGGCGGAGGGGGTATGCAGGCGATTTTTGACGTTGCGAAGCTTGAAAAGGTATTCGTGGTAGGCGCTGTGCAGTTCACCCGGTTCCTCCACGCCCTGTGCCAGAAACCGGGGCGACGGGGTGGTATGAATGGGGGTTCCGGCCAGCACGGCGTAGGCAATGGTCCGCGCCGCGCCTACTGCACCCAGCACATCCAGTTTATCGGCATCGAACAGCACCCGGGCTTCCAGGGTTTGCGGGCGCTCGCCATCGGAGCGGTAACGATGGGCCCGGATGCAGTGCTGCACGGCCGCGATGCGCTCGGCGGGCCAGCCTTCGGCAGTTAAAACCTGGGCGGCAAAATCGGCGGACTGATGATGGTGGTTGGGGCGGTTGTCCCCTCCCGGCAGGCTGCCCTCCACGTCGTGCAGCAGGGCCGCGGCCCGCACAATCTCCAAATCCGCCCCCTCAGCCTGGCCCAGCCGCTCGGCCATGGCATAGACCCGCAGGACGTGATCGAAGCCGTGGACCGGGTCGCTCTCAGGATACCACGAACGCGCCTGTTCAATGGTTGGCATGGTCCACCACCACCTTTCCCCGTTTGATGACGGTCTGCACCAGGTTGGCGCCGAAGCGGTACCCCAAGTGCCGGTAATCGTTCTCGGTTAAGATAATCAAATCGGCCTGCTTGCCAACTTCGATGGAGCCGATCTGATCTGCGCGCCCGATGGCCGCCGCGGCATTGATGGTGGCGGCGGCAATGGCTTGGGCCGGGGTCAGCCGCAGATAGCGGCAGCCCAGGGCAATGGCAAACTGCATGTTTTCGCACCAGGCGGTTCCCGGGTTGATGTCTGTGGCCAGGGCCAGCAGGCCGTTGGCTTCGAGGATGGCTCGGGCGGGGGTGTAGTGGGGATCGGCCAAGCCGAATGGAGTGCACGGCAGTGCCACGGCCACTGTGCTGCTGGCGGCCAGGGCGGCGATGTCCTGGGCGGAGGTCTTCACCAGGTGATCGGCCGATACGGCTCCCAGTTCGGCCGCCAGACTGGCTCCGCCGAGGTTGTCAAACTCATCGGCGTGGATTTTCAGCCGGAATCCCAGGCGGCGGGCGGTTTCCAGGATCCGGCGGGATTGGCCCAGGGTGAAGGCGCCGGTTTCACAAAATACATCCACAAACGGCAGCGGGCGGTTAGCCTGTTGCGTGCGCCACCACTGCTGCACTTCCGGCAGCAGTTTTTCGCACAGCAGACGGGTATACCCTTCTGGATCGTCCTTGTACTCCGGTGCGATGGCATGGGCGCCCAGGTAGGTGGGGATAATTTCCAGCGGACCCTCCGTGTCAAGCTCCAGCAGGGCTGCCAGCTGGGTCAGTTCACTGGCTGCATCAAGCCCGTAACCGGTTTTGGCTTCGGCCGTGGTGGTCCCGTGCTCAAGCAGGGCACGGGCGCGCCGGCGGGTTTGCGCTTTGAGCTCAGCCTGGCTGGCCGCGCGAGTCGCGCGCACGGTCGAGAGGATGCCCCCGCCGGCGGCCAGGATTTCCAGGTAGGTTTTGCCCTGCAGCCGTAGTTCAAATTCAGCGGCCCGATCACCGGCCCAAATCAGGTGGGTGTGGGGGTCAACAAATCCGGGCAGAATGGCCCGCCCGGCGGCGTTCAGCTGCGGGGCGTCGGGGTGGGCCTGCAGTAATTCAGCACTGGGCCCGACCGAGATGATGATGCCGTCTTCAATATAAACGGCGCCATTTTCAATGATGCCCAACCGGCCCAGCTCGCGACCGCGCTGCGGTCCGCCGGGGATCGTCAGAATCTGGGATGCGGAATGGATGAGGAGTTTGTTCATGGGCAAAATTATACTCCACTCCCCAGGCTGTGCCTTGTGCTATAATTCGGCCTTGCTTAACTGGAGGCTTTATGACTGAAATTGGCTTGGTTCAATCTGTAGATATTGATGAACAGATGCGCACGGCGTATCTTGATTACGCGATGAGCGTGATCATTTCGCGCGCCCTGCCGGATGCCCGTGACGGGCTCAAACCCGTCCACCGCCGCATCCTTTTCGCGATGCACGAACTGGGTATTCGTTCCAACACGGCATATAAAAAATCGGCCCGTATTGTGGGTGAGGTGCTGGGCAAATATCATCCACACGGTGATGTGGCCGTCTACGACGCCATGGCGCGCCTGGCCCAAGATTTCTCGATGCGTTATCCCCTGATCGATGGCCAGGGCAACTTCGGTTCCATTGACGGCGATCCTCCGGCCGCAATGCGTTATACCGAAGCCCGCCTGGGCATCCTGGCTGAGGAGATCCTGGCCGACATTGACAAGGAAACGGTGGATTTCAGTGACAACTTTGACGGTTCACTCCAGGAACCGACCGTTTTGCCCGCCCGGCTGCCCAACCTGCTGCTCAACGGTTCGTCGGGGATCGCAGTGGGCATGGCCACCAATATTCCCCCGCACAATCTGCGTAATCTGGCCTCAGCGGTCAACCTGTTGATTGAGCGTTATGATGACTTGGAAAACGTGAGTGTGGATGATCTCATGGCGCTCATCCCCGGACCGGATTTTCCCACCGGCGGCATGATTGTCGGGCGTGAATCCATCCGCCAGGCGTATTCCACCGGCCGCGGTCGCCTGACCGTGCGCGGTATGGCCCACATCGAGGAAATCAAAGGCGGGCGCTACGCCATCATCATCACCGAAATCCCCTACCAGG
>DAOQTN010000033.1:0-12651 GCA_035340555.1 Anaerolineaceae bacterium
AACGTCTGGGGGCCGCCCTGCTGCGCTGGCTGCCTTACCTGGCACTGTTTGGCGCCTATGTGGCCTGGCGTTTACTGGCCCCGACCACTGGGGCGCCTGATCCCAACAAGCCGCAGCTTTTGTTGGATCTGTTTACGCGGCCGGGGCCGACGATTTTGCACTTCATCCAGCTGATTATTCAGGATGTGGTTTTTATCATGGAGACCAGCTGGCACAGCACCCTGCAGCCGGCCCGGTTTGATTTGACCACCCCATTTAATCTCATCACACTGGCGGTCAGTCTGGTGGCTGGTCTGGCGGTGGCTATTTACCTGGCCCGCCTGCAAACGGGTGCCGAACCACCGCGTTCCTGGTGGCGGCCGGCCTTGCTGCTGGGTCTGGCCGCGTTGATCTGCGGTGGGATGCCCATCTGGTCCACCGGGCGCCAGGCGCTCAGCGGCGGCTTTGCCGATCGCTATGTGCTGGCCTCACTGTGGGGGGCCGCCCTGGTCTGGATCGCCCTGATGCAGGCGGTAAGCGACATCCGCCCGGCGCGGGCAATCATCCTGGGTCTGCTGGTCGGACTCAGCGTTGGACTGCATCTACGCACAGCCAATGAATACCGGTGGTCATGGATTCACCAACAGCGCTATGCCTGGCAGCTTTACTGGCGTGCTCCCTGGCTGCAGCGCAATACCACCGTGCTGTCGGACGACATCATCTTTCCGCAGGTACGCCGTTCTTATGCCGTCAACCTGCTCTACCTTGAGCCGCGCGACGGCAGCCGGCAGCTGTCCTACTGGTTTGTCCGGCTTAATGCAGACCAGGTGGCCGATCCGGCGGCTGAATTTTCCGACGAGGCGGTGAATATTGAATACCTGGGGTTTACCTTCCAGGGGCGCCTCACTGACGGCCTGGTGACCTACTACCGTCCCGAGCAGCAGGGTAACTGCCTCTGGGTGCTGGGCCCCGGGGATGCCGACACCCCGGGTTTGTCGGCTCTCACCCGTTATGCGCTGGCCTATTCCCACCCGGAGCGCATCAGCTTGACCCCACCGGCGACGGATTATCCGGTGACTGAAATCTTCGGTGCGGAGCCAGAGGGAAGCTGGTGTTACTACTATGAAAAGGCCGACCTGGCCCGTCAGTTTGGCGACTGGCCGGCTGTGATCTCCCTTGGCGACGCTGCTCAACGGGCGGGTTTTTCCCCTGCCGATGGGGCTTCAAATTCGGTGCATGAGTGGCTGCCCTTCATTGAGGGTTATGCCCGCCAGGGTCAGTGGCAGACCGCCCTTGATTTGACCCAGGCCAACCTTGCCCTGGATGGCCGTTACATGCCACAGCTTTGCCGTCTATGGCAGGATCTTCCTGCTGCCGACCCGGCCGGGGCATCGGTTCGGGACGCAGCGCTGACAGCCTTGAACTGCACCCCCTGATTGAAAGGAGTTTACAGATGAGCACACTCTTGGTGAAAAATGCCGCGTTACTGGTGACCATGGATAATGGCCGCCGTGAGATTGTCAACGGCGGTTTGTTTGCCCGTAATGGGTTTATTGAGCAGGTTGGTCCCAGTGACCGGCTGCCCCAGACGGCCGATGAGGTGATTGACCTGCGCGATCACTTGGTGCTGCCTGGTTTGGTCAACACCCACCATCATTTTTATCAGACCCTCACCCGTGCGGTACCGGCGGCACAAAATGCCAACCTGTTTAACTGGTTGAAAACCCTATATCCCATCTGGGCCAACCTGACCCCCGAGGATATCTTCATTTCAACCCAGACCGCCATGGCTGAACTGGCCCTGTCGGGCTGCACCACTTCATCAGATCATCTTTATCTCTTCCCCAATGGCTCCAAACTGGATGATGAGATTGAAGCCGGGCGTGAAATTGGCATCCGCCTGCATGCCGCCCGCGGCTCGATGAGCCTGGGCGAGAGCAAGGGCGGTCTGCCGCCGGATTCCGTGGTTGATTCAGAGGATGCGATCCTGGCCGATTCGGAACGCTTGATCCGCCGTTACCACGATGACCAGCCTGGCGCGTTCATCCGCATTGTGCTGGCGCCCTGTTCCCCCTTTTCCGTGACCGGCGAACTCATGAAGCAGAGTGCTGAAATGGCCCGCCGCTACGGTGTGCATTTGCACACCCATCTGGCCGAAACCCAGGACGAGGAAGCCTTTTGTTTGCAGATGTTTGGCCACCGCCCCGTGGCCTACATGCAGGCGGTGGATTGGATCGGACCGGATGTCTGGTTTGCGCATTCGGTTTATGTCAGCAAGGAGGAAATTGGCCTTTATGCCCGCACCGGCTGCGGCGTGGCGCACTGTCCGACCCCCAATATGCGGCTGGCCTCGGGGATTGCCCCCATCCGTGAGCTCATGGCTGCCGGGGTCAAGGTTGGCCTGGGTGTGGATGGCTCCGCCAGCAACGACGGCTCGCATTTGCTGGCAGAGGCCCGCCAAGCCATGCTGCTGGCCCGCCTGCGCGCCGGCATTGAAGGGGCTTCCCTCAGCGGCGATGACGCCCCGCCCATCATGACTGCCCGCCAGGCGCTGGAACTGGCCACCCGTGGTGGGGCGGCTGTGTTGGGGCGTGACGACATTGGCTCCCTGGAAGTGGGTAAATGCGCTGATTTTGTTGCCATTAACCTCAACCGGTTGGATTATGCCGGCGCCCTCCATGATCCGCTGGCGGCGGTTGTCTTCTGTCAACCTCGCGGCGTGGACTGGAATGTGGTCCATGGCCGGGTCATCATTAAAAATGGCGTCCTGCAGACTGTGGATGTTCCCCGCCTGGTCGAGCGTCACAACCGTGCCGCCCGGCGCCTGGTGAACTGACCGGCAGGTGTAACCATGATGCATACCTCATTTACCCTTCAGGATGCCCGGCCGCTGGTGGATTGTGCCATGGGCCGCACGCCGGCTGATCTGGTGATCCGCGGGGCGCGTTGGGTTTGTGTGCAGACCGGTGAAATTGTACCCGACACAGCGGTGGCAGTCATCGGTGGGCGCATTGCTTATGTGGGCCCCGATGCATCCCATACCATTGGCAGTCAAACCCAGGTGATTGATGCCGAGGGCCGGTATCTGGTTCCAGGACTGCTGGATGCCCACATGCATGTTGAATCCGGTATGTTGACGGTCACCGAGTTTGTCCGGGCTGTGGCTCCCCATGGCACGACCGGCATGTTTGTGGATCCCCATGAAATTGCCAATGTTTTTGGACTCAAGGGTGTCCGTCTGATGGCAGATGAAGCTCTGCTGCAGCCCATTCATGTCTTTGTGCAGATGCCCTCCTGTGTGCCTTCCGCACCGGGTTTGGAGACCACCGGCGCGGCTCTTGGCCCGGCGGAAGTGGCTGAGGCGCTTGCCTGGCCCGGGGTGATCGGGCTGGGCGAAATGATGAATTTTCCGGCAGTGATTCATGGCGATGAGACCATCCATGCGGAACTGACAGCCACCCGGCTTGCCGGCAAGGTGATCGGGGGCCATTATCCTGACCTGGATCTTGGACTTCCATTTCATGGGTATGCAGCCGGGGGGGCGGCGGATGACCATGAGGGTACCCGGTTGGAGGATGCCGTGGCCCGGGTTCGCCAGGGCATGCGGGTCATGATGCGTTATGGCTCGGCCTGGCATGATGTGGCCACCCAGGTACGGGCGGTTACCGAGCTAGGGCTGGATCCGCGCGGCTTTTTGCTGTGCACGGACGATTCCCATTCGGCCACCCTGCTGGCCGAGGGCCACATGGATCGTGTCGTTCGTCATGCCATCGCCCAGGGGCTTCCACCCATGACCGCACTGCAGATGGCAACCATCAATACGGCGGAACATTTCGGCCTCGGCCGGGAATTGGGTATGATTGCCCCGGGACGCCACGCCGACATGGTCTTGACCTCCGATTTGGTTAATTTCCGTGCTGAACTGGTGGTGGCACGGGGCCAGATTGTGGCTGAGAACGGCGAACTGCTGGCTGATCTGCCCTGTGTGGCGCATCCCGACTGGGCCACCCATTCGGTTCACCTGCCGCGGCCGCTGACGGCTGCAGATTTCCGTCTGGCCAGTCACGCCAATCCCACGGTGATGGCCAATGTTATTGGCGTGATTGAAAATCAGGCCCCCACCCAGCACCTGCGCATGCAGGTCAGGGTCACCCACGGCGAGGTCCAGGCGGATCCGGCCCGGGACCTGGCAAAAATCGCCCTGGTGGAGCGCCACCATAACTCCGGGCGGGTTCAGGTGGCCCTCGTGCAGGGATTTGGCTTGACAGAACGCTGTGCCGTGGCCACCACGGTTGCCCATGACAGCCACCACCTGATTGTGGTTGGCACGGATGACCATGAAATGGCCGCGGCGGTCAATGCCCTGGCTGAATGCGGCGGCGGCCAGGTGGTTGTACGGTTGGGCCAGATCATTGGTCAGGTGGTGCTGCCCATTGCCGGCCTGATGTCGGCAGATCGGGCCCCCCAGGTGGCCCGTCAAGCGGAATCCGTACTGGCAGGTTTCCGGGCTTGTGGCTGTACACTGAACAATCCCAACATGCAGCTCAGCCTGCTGGGATTGGTGGTGATTCCCGCCTTGCGTATATCCGATTTGGGATTGGTGGACGTGAGCCGTTTTGCTCATATTCCTGTATTGGAAGAATAGCTTTTTGGGTGATTATTTTGAGGAGCCGAAAGCAATGACTGAAAACCAACTTTTTCAACGTTTACAGACCCAGCTGGCAGCACTGATTGAACAAACCCCGCCGGGCCAACGCCTGCCCTCTGAACCTGATCTGGCCCGGCAGCTGGGTGTTTCCCGGGCCACACTCCGTGAGGCCATGCGCGCCTTTGAAGCACAGGGCCAGATCCGCCGCCGCCAAGGGGTGGGCACCTTTGTGGTGGCTGCCGCCGGGGTGATGGAAACCGGCCTGGAGGTTTTGGAGAGCATTGAGACGCTGGCCAAACGGATCCAGCTTCCCGTTTCGCTGGGCGCCATGGCGGTCAATCCAATCACAGCTGATGCCCTCCAAGCGGAAAATTTGCGTGTTGCCGAGGGAACGCCTCTGGTCGAGGTGTCCCGGACCATCCTGACGGCAGACCGCCCGGTGGCCTACCTGATTGACCTGCTGCCGCAGGAATACCTGCTGCCTGAAGACCTGAAAAGCGGGTTCAGCGGCTCCGTTCTGGATGTCCTGCTGCAGCGCGGCTCACCACTGCTCTCCCGTTCCGTGGCGCAGATTCAAGCCGTCTCAGCCAAGCCCCAGATTGCCAAGAAACTCCAGATTCAACGCGGCGATGTGCTGCTGCTGTTGGAGGCTCAATTGTATGGCGCTGATGGGCGCATTGTCGATTATTCGCACAGTTATTTCATCCCCGGCCACTTCCGTTTTCATGTGGTTCGCCGGGTGGGCACAGCTTGATTTTCAACCTGATTTTCTTGAGGAGGTAAAAGGATAATGGATAAGCAAGTGATTGATGCCGTAAAGTCGCGCGTCCGCCAGCAGCGCGATAATATGATCCACTTCATGCGTGAGATTGTGGCCATTCCCAGCATGGACTCCCGGATCGGACCGGTTGGGGAGCGGATTGCTGCGGAAATGCGCAAACTGGGGTATGACGAAGTGCGCTTTGATGTGATGGGTAACATCTTGGGACGTATTGGTTCCGGACCGCACATCATCGTATTTGATTCTCATATCGATACCGTGGGCATCGGTGATCCGGCGGAATGGGAATTTGATCCCTTTGAGGGGAAGATTGAGGCCGGAATTCTTTACGGGCGCGGGGCCTGTGATGAGAAAAACAGCACCCCTGGCATGGTGTACGGGTTGGCTATTGCCCGCGACCTGGGTTTGCTGGAGGGCTGGACGGTTTACTATTTTGGCAACATGGAGGAATGGTGTGATGGCATCGCCCCGAATTCCTTTGTGGAAGTGGATCCCAAGGTGCGGCCCGACTTTGTGGTCATCGGTGAACCTACCAAGATGAATGTCTACCGGGGCCATAAGGGCCGCATTGAACTGCGCGTCGTGGCCAAAGGTAAAAGTGCCCATGCCGCCAGCAACCATTTGGGCGAAAACGCCATCTACATGCTGCTGCCCGTCATCGCCGGCATCCGCGACCTGGAAGCCAGTTTGGGTGACGATCCCTTCCTGGGACACGGCAAGATTACCGTCAGCGACATGACGGTCAAGACGCCCAGTCTCAATGCCGTGCCAGATGAGGCGGTCATTTACATTGACCGCCGCATGACTTTTGGCGAAACCAAGGAAGCGGCCATTGCCCAGGTTGAAGCCCTGATCCCGGCCGAACTGCGTGACAAGGTGAAGGTTGAGGCGTTGTTCTACGATGAGCCCTCCTACACGGGCTTTGTATTTCCGGTGGACAAGTACTTTCCGGCCTGGGCGTTGGAGGAGTCTCACCCGCTGGTTCAGGCGGGACTGGAAGCCCGCCGGGCCATGGGCCTGCCGGATGCCCCGGCGGGTAAATGGGCTTTCAGCACCAACGGCATTTACTGGGCGGGCAAGGCGGGCATTCCCAGCATTGGCTTTGGGCCAGCTGATGAGGAAACCGCCCATACGATCCGGGACTCGGTTCCATTGGATGATCTGGTGAGCGCGGCTGAATTTTATGCCATGCTGCCGGCCATTCTCAAAACCCGGCTTTAAGGGCCCCAAATAACCACTGGAAGATATCGATTGGATAATTCATTACAAGGAGACAAAAATGCAAACTTATCTGCACGGTCGTGATTTGATTGGTGACCTCGATTTCTCAAAAGAAGAGGTCGAAACCGTCCTTGACGTGGCGTTTGATCTCAAGCGCAAGCGCGCCTTGGGTGAACCCCACGCCTATTTACGGGACAAAGTGCTGGCCATGTTATTTTTCTTCTCCAGCACGCGTACCCGGGGTTCATTTGAGGCCGGGATTGCACAGCTGGGCGGCCATGGTGCTTTCATCGAATCTTCCACCACCCAGATCAAGCATGGCGATACCGCCAAGGAAATTGGCGAGATCTACGGCCGCTATTTTGATGCCATTGCCATTCGCCACTGCGATTGGCAGATCGGCAACGCTTATCTCAATGAGGTCGCCCGCAATTGCCGCGTCCCTGTTCTCAACATGCAGTGTGATGTCTACCATCCCTTCCAGTGTCTGGCTGATCTGATGACCATTGTTGAAAAGAAGGGTCGCGATCTGCGCCGCAAGAAGATTGTGGTTTCCTGGGCCTATGCCGCCTCCTATCTCAAACCCATCTCCGTGCCGCAGTCGCTCATCCTCCAGATGCCCCGCTTTGGCATGGATGTGGTGCTGGCCTACCCCAAAGAATTTATGCTCATGCCTGAGATTGAAGCCGAAGCCCAGGCCCAGGCGCGCAAGTTCGGTACCGGCTTTGAAATTGTTCACGACATGGATGAGGGCTGCCGGGATGCCGATGTCATCTATGCCAAGAGCTGGGGCCCCCTGCTCACCACATCCGATGCGGCCCAAGGCAAGGTGCTGCAGGACAGCCACATCGATTGGATCATGGATCAGCGCCGGTTGCGCCTGGCCAAAGAGGATGCCATTTACATGCATCCCCTGCCCGCCGATCGCAATATTGAAGTGACCGACGAAGTCATTGATGGGCCCAATTCCGTCGTGTATGATGAGGCCGAAAATCGTCTGCACGTCCAGAAGGCTGTCATGGCCTTGACGATGTAATTCATCCAACCTACCCTTTTTTTCTGGTTTGAGGAGCTTTGAATGACTAAGAAACGTGTTGCTGTTGTGGCTGTGGGTGGCAATTCGCTGATCAAGGACGAAAAGCGCAAATCCATCCCCGATCAGTATGATGCGGCTGTTGAATCCATGCGCCATATTGTGGACATGGTGGAGCAGGGCTGGGAAGTTGTTGTCACCCACGGCAACGGCCCCCAGGTCGGTTTTATTCACCGCCGCAGCGAGATCTCCCGTCATGAACTGCATGAGGTGCCCTTGGATTACTGTGGGGCCGACACTCAGGGATCCATTGGGTACATGTTTGTTCAAGCCCTGCATAATGAGTTTCGCCTGCGCGGCATCAAGAAGCATGCCGTGGCGGTGGTCACGCAAACGATCGTTGACACCCATGATCCGGCCTTCCAGCATCCCACCAAACCAATTGGCTCTTTCATGGACGAAGCCACGGCACATGAGCGCGCCGAACGTGAAGGTTGGGTGGTGGTCGAGGATGCCGGTCGCGGCTGGCGTCGGGTGGTGGCCTCCCCCATTCCCCAGGAAATCGTCGAAGCCGATGCCATCCATAAGCTGATCAATGCCGGCTTTATGGTGGTCGGGGTCGGCGGAGGCGGCATCCCGGTGGTCAAACTGGACAATGGTGACTTAAAAGGTGTCGAGGCGGTGATTGACAAGGACTTTGGCTCTTCACTGCTGGCCACCATGATTGGTGCCAATCTATTCATTATCAGCACTGCAGTTGAAAAGGTGGCCATCAACTTCAACAAGCCCAACCAACAGTGGCTGGATCGCATGACCGTGGCAGAGGCCCGGCAGTATATTGCCGAAGGCCACTTTGCCAAGGGCTCCATGCTGCCCAAGATTCAGGCGATTTTGCGCTTCCTCGAACACGATGGCGGCGAGGCCCTCATCACAAATCCGGAAAATATTGGCCGGGCGTTGCGCGGCGAAACCGGCACATGGATCGTCCCATAGTGGTAAAATAATCAGGACTGCGGTCCAAGAAGAGGGGCGGGCTTTGAGGGCCCGCCCCACCTCTAAACTGATGGACAAGGAGGTGAGCCCGGCGCAAATCATTTCCTGGATGCCCAGTCCCCTGACATATTGTCCCCTTTCACTTTTTCAATCCAATAGGAGGAGCTAGATGAGATCGAAACGCTTATGGTTCGTGGTGAGCCTGATGCTGGTTCTGGCCATGTCCCTGGCCGCCTGCACCCAACCTGTGACCGAATTGACCCAACAGCCGGAAGTTGAAAGCGATGAATTGGTCTTTGGCATGCTGCTGGTTGGCCCCTACAATGACCACGGTTACAGCCAGGCACACTATGACGCCGGCTTGTATGTTGAAGAAAACTTTGATGGCGCCCGCATGGTGTATGTGGACAAGGTTAACCCGGCAGATCGTCCCGGCACAACCGCCGATCAGCTGGCTGAAGAACTCCTCGCCAAGGATGCCACGGTCATCATCTTCAATTCGGATGACATGAAGGACGCCGCGGTGACATTTGCCCAAGCTCATCCCGAGGTGATCGTCATTCACGCCTCCGGTGACAATGCCTGGAAGGATGGCCAGAATTACAAGGCTCTGACCAACCTCAGCAACGTCATGGGCCGGATGGAATACGGCAAGATGATGGCCGGCTGTGCTGCCGCCCTCACGACCGAAACCGGCAAGATTGGTTATCTGGGACCGTTGATCAACGATGAAACCCGCCGCCTGGCCGCCTCGGCCTACCTGGGCGCTCGCTACTGCTATGAGAACTATCGCGGCGAGAAACCCGACGATCTCGAATTTAAAGTCACCTGGATTGGTTTCTGGTTCAATATCCCGGGCGTCACCTCCGATCCGACCCAGGTTGCCAATGATTTCTATGACAATGGCTACGATGTGGTCATCTCGGGTATTGACACCACCGAGGCCCTGATCCAGGCCAAGCAGAAGACGGCTGAAGGTAAGAAGGTCTTTGCCATCCCCTATGACTTCATGGGCGCCTGCGCGGAAGCTGAAGCGGTCTGCCTGGGCGTGCCGTACTTCAACTGGGGTCCGGCTTACTTGAGCATGCTTAAGGCTGCTGATGCCGGTACTTTGAAGCCCACCTGGGACTATCTGGGCCCGGATTGGAAGGACATCAACGATCTTGACAGCAGCGCCATTGGCTTTATCAAGGGCCCGGCGCTCTCCACCGATGCCGCCACCAACCTGGACAAGTTCATTGCCGAACTTGCCGGTGGTCTCAACTTGTGGACCGGTCCGCTTAACCTGCAGGACGGCTCTGCCTATTTGCAGGATGGCGAAGTGGCCACCGACTTCCAGGTCTGGTATCTGCCCCAGTTGCTGGAAGGCATGGAAGGCCAGAGCGTCAGCGAGTAATCCCAGTTTTTTTATGGAGGAAGGCGGTTGGCCGCCTTCCTCCTTTTACAGGATCACAGGCGGTGCCCATGAATGTCGAACTGCGCAACATCCATAAACATTTCGGAAAAGTCCATGCCAACAACGACATCACGTTGAATATTCCGGCCGGGATCATTCAGGGGGTCCTGGGCGAAAACGGCGCCGGCAAATCTACTTTAATGAAAGTGCTCTCCGGCTACATCCACATGGATGGCGGCGAGATCTTCCTGGATGGCAAACTCGTGCGGATCACCTCTCCAGCCGATGCCATCCGCTGTGGCGTGGGGATGCTGCACCAGGATCCGCTGGATTTTCCGCCCATGCGCATCATTGACAATTTCATCCTTGGCCAGCCCGGCGGGCTGCTGCCCAACCGCCGCCAGGCAGAGCGTGAATTTCACGCTCTGCGAGCCCAGTTTGATTTTCATATCAATCCTGATGCCTACGTAGACAGCCTGACCGTGGGTGAGCGCCAGCAGTTGGAAATTTTACGGCTGCTTTGGCTGGGCGCCCGCGTGCTGATTTTGGATGAACCCACCACCGGCATCAGCGCGGCGCAAAAAACCAAACTTTTTGCCACCTTGCGCATCCTGGCTGAACAGGGCAAAACGGCAATCTTTGTCTCCCATAAATTGGAGGACGTTGAGGAACTTTGCCACCGGGTGGCGGTGCTGCAACGCGGCCGGTTGGTGGGTGAGGCGGTTCCGCCCTATGTTACCGATGAACTGGTACGCATGATGTTTGGCAAGGGCATCAAACTTGCCGACCGGGCCCCCCTTTCCAGCGGTGAATGCGGTTTGAGCCTGTCCGATATTGCCATTGAGGATGCCCGGTTGAATTTGCGCCATATTTCACTGGAGGTGAACTGCGGCGAGGTCATTGGTCTGGCCGGGATGGAAGGCTCCGGGCAGCGGCAGTTCCTGCGGGTTTGCGGCGGACTGCAACGACCAGTGGGCGGTCATTTACGTCTCAATGGTCACGACCTGACCGGAAAACCGTACCACAATTTCCTGGCTGCCGGTGTAGCCTATGTGCCCGCCTCCCGCTTGGAAGAGGGCCTGATCTCGGGGCTGACCCTGACTGAACATTTCATCCTGACCGGAGACCAGCCAGGCTTTTTCATCAACCGGGCGGCGGCACAAAAACGAACCGAACAGGGGATTGAGGAATTCTCCATTCGGGGAACCCCCACCAGCCAGGTTGAGCGGCTGTCCGGCGGCAATCAGCAGCGGGCCCTGCTGGCGCTGCAGCGCAGCCCGTTGAATTTACTGCTGCTGGAGCACCCCACCCGAGGCCTGGACATTGAGTCCGCCATCTATATTTGGAGCAAGCTCAAGGAGCGCTGCCGGTCAGGCACCAGTATCATCTTTATTTCTGCTGATCTGGATGAAATATTGCATTACAGCGATCGCGTGGTGGTCTTTTTTGGCGGCCGGGTATCGGAGCCGCTGGATGCGGCAGCAACCTCGGTGGACCAACTGGGGCAACTGATCGGTGGAAAGGGCTTCTAACCTTATGAAATCATTCCGTTGGTCCACAATTGGATTTCAGGTTCTGGCGATCGTTCTGGCACTCGCCTTCACCTCGCTGGTGCTGGTGATTGCCGGCACGCCGCCGGTCGCGGCCTATGCCAATATCTTGAATGGAGCCTTTAACTCCATGAAAAGTTTTGCGGATGTGGCCGTGGCTTGGATCCCGCTGCTGATTGTTACCGCGGGGCTCCTGGTCACCTTCTCCGCTGGACTGTGGAACATCGGCATCGAGGGCCAAATCATGTTGGGGGCGATTTTCACCACAGGCGCCCTGCGGTTGCTGCAGGATACAGCTCTGCCCCCGGCGTTGATCATCGTGGCCGGCTTCATTGCCGGCATGCTGGGGGGAGCGCTTTGGGCGGCGTTGGCCGGGTTGTTGAAAATTTATGGCGGTGTGAATGAGATCTTTGGCGGGTTGGGACTAAACTTTGTGGCCACCGCTCTGGCGCTCTGGTTGATTTTTGGCCCCTGGAAACGCCCCGGCGTTGGATCGATGAGCGGTACGGAGCCCTTCCCGGAGGCGCTCTGGCTGCCGTTGCTGCCTGGCACCCGTCTCAGTGGTTGGTCGGTGGCAGTGGGGCTGGTGGGAATTATCCTCATCTACTTCCTGCTGCAGGGAACCTATTTCGGCTTGCGGTTGAAAGCAGTGGGGCGCAATGCCCGGGCCTCCTTCCTCTTGGGCATCCCGACCAGCCGCTACGGTCTGTTGGCATTTATGATTTGCGGTGCCCTGGCCGGTGTTGCCGGCGCAGTCCAGGTGACCGCCGTCTATCACCGCCTGATCCCGTCAATTTCCTCCGGTTATGGTTTTTTGGGTCTGATGGTGGCCATGCTGGTGAATTACCAGGCCATCTGGGCCGTTCTGGTGTCCCTTTTCTTTGCCGCCTTGAACATCGGCAGCATCCAACTCCCCATTGTTCTGAAGGTGGATTCATCACTGGCCGGTGTGCTGCAGGGGGCGCTGGTGCTCTTCTTCATGTTAATGGATGGCGTCCGACGCCGCTTCCAGTCCAAGTCAAGGAGCTAAACATGGACTCTGCATTTCTC
>DAOQTN010000034.1:0-12635 GCA_035340555.1 Anaerolineaceae bacterium
CCGTGGATCTTGCCATTATTCTCATCCACAACCTCGACGCGCTTGCTCTTGAAGCTCATCAGGGGGAAGGTCTCACTGTTGAAAAAATCAGGTGAACGCAAGTGGCCATCACGCTGCGGTTCACGTGTGTTGACGCTGCCAGTCTCAATTTGAACATCCACCGTGGTGTTGGCCGGGTTGAGTTCGTCCAGTGCCACGGTGCCGCTAAATTTTTCAAAACTGCCGCGCACTTTTGAAATCATCATATGGCGCACGGTGAACTGAATTTGTGAATGGGCTGTATCAATTTGCCAGGACATGGTTTTCTCCTTGTGAAATGGTTCTACGAATAATGTTCAGGTGATTAAGGGAGCGGGTTCCCGCTCTCCGCTTTACCAAGTTTTCGACACAGGTCGCCGAGCCGGTGTTGCTCCTCTACTGAGAGCGAGCTGAAAGCTGCCGCAATGGCCTTCACCTGATCTGGAAAAATGCGCGCAATCAACGCTTTTCCAGTATCTGTGAGCGAGACCCGGATCATCCGCCGATCTTCTGCACTGCGTTCCCGTTGGATCAGGCCGCGTTTTTCCAGATTGTCCAGCACCAGGGTGATATTGCCGGTACTCTTCAACAGCTTGACGCTCAGTTCACCGGGGCAGAGCGGCCCCAGGTGGAGCAATGCCTCCAAAACGCCAAACTGGCTTGGCGTCAGGTCGCCCGCGGCACCCTGATGCGCTACCCGTGCTTCAACCGTGTTGACCGCCCGGGTCAATTTAATGTAAGTGTTCAGCGCCAGGGTTTCTTCAGTTGTTCCAGAATAATGTGTCGGCATGTTAATATCTCTATATAAAATATCTTGATATAGAGATAATATCAGGTCTTGCAGTAAATGTCAAGTAAATCAGTCAATAATTATTGCGCGGCTTGCTACAAAAATGCATACCATCAAAAAAGCGTAACCGTGATATACTACCGCCTTGGATATTCAGTCAATTATCACCTTTAATACCAGTTAAAATAAAGGTCAAAAACATTATGAAAAAGGGGCCCTTGGCGCTGCTTGTCATCCTGGCAGTCGCATTTTTTTGGGGCAATACGGTCACTATCGCCCGGGCGGAATCCTCCACCGTAGAAATCCCCCTCCAAACTTTAAACTCAGACGAACCGCTTCAACTGCAAGGGCTGGTCAGTTCTGTCTCGCTGGAACTGGTCATTCCTCCATCCTACACATTGACCGGCAATGCCTGGCTGCAGCTCACCATCCAATCCAGCCCATTGCTGGACAGTGAACGTTCTTCCCTGACCATCAAGCTCAACAACCTGAATATCACCACACTGAAAACGAGCGAATTGGCCGCCAGTCCTCTCCAGATCAGCTTGCCTCCCAATGCGCTTAAAACGGGCTCAAATGCCCTCACCTTTACCGCTGCCCTGTTTTTGCCCACAGACCAGGAAAATGACTGTCGCAATTGGAATGACCCGGCACGCTGGTTGAACTTCAGCCCAGATAGCGCGTTGCACCTTGACCTGACGCCGACCAGTGTAATCTATGATCTGACCGGCTTTGCCGAGATATACGCCAGCCCATTTGACGCCTACCTGCCTGGGGCGATGCCCACCTTGATCATTCTGCCGGATGAACCCACCCGGGATGACCTGAGCGGACTGGCGGCTCTGGCCTATGCCAGCGGCGCCGGGTCGCCGGCGCTGACAACCTGGCAGCCGGTGGTTGTCTCTGAAAGTCAGTTTACGGCTCAGCTGGCGTCCAACCGGCATCTGATCTTTGTCAATGTTCTGCCGCCGGAATTGGGGGACATCACCTCCGGTGAAAAAGATACCCTGGTGCTGGTAAATTCCCCGTGGGACGCGCAAAAGGCCCTCCTGCTGATTGCCGACCGCGACCGCCAGGACGGCTATACCCCGGCTCAGGTTTTCAGCGATCCGTTGCGGCGGGTTCTGCTGCAGGGCCATCAGGTATTTCTGGATCGCCTGGACACCCCCCCGGCGCCGGAATTTCAGACCAGCTACACGCTGGAATCGCTGGGCTATCTGGATCGCACAGCCACCGGCGTTGGCGAAAGCAGCCTTACTTATCGACTCTTCCTGCCATATAACACAGCTCTTAAATCCACCGTGATGGATTTGATTTTGTCCCATGCACCGGATTTGGATACCCAGGCTTCGACGATCACCGTCTATGTCAATGGCTTTGCGGTCGCCGGGATTATTCCCAACGCTGGAACGGCCAGCTTGGCGCCCATTCAGGCCAACATCCCCACCTCTCGGTTTCGCCCTGGTGAGAATTTCATCCGCATCACCTTCAATTTACAACCCAACATCAGCCATTGTGAGCGGGCTCCCAACGCGGTCTGGGCTACCATCAACAATCAGACTACCATCACCTCCAACATCCAGAGCCAGCTGCGCTCCCCCACCTTGGATGATTTCCCGATGCCGTTCAGCGACAACCCCGCCGGGATTTTTGTCGTGCCCGATCAACCCGATGCGCAGACTTTTGCGCGAGTGGCCGGTCTGGCATTTCGGTTTGGTCAATCCGCCCTGATCACAGATCGTCCCCCGATTGTGATGCAGGTCAAAGAATTTATTCCTGGGAGTTCACCCGGGCCATATGTGCTGCTGGTGGGTTTGCCTGGGGATAATGCGTTGATCAGAGATCTGAACAACCTGCTTCCCCAGCCCTTTACGGCCGATGGCTTGGCTCTGGCGCCAGGCTATGGTGTGTATGCGCCCACTGATGATCAGCCGGCCGACCTGGGGGTTGTTCAAATCCTCAATTCGCCCTGGGAAAAAGGTGGTGTGGTCATGGTTGTTTCGGGCACCAGTCCGTTGGGCCTGGATTGGGCCTGGAGCGCGCTGCTCGATTCCTCCCGTTGGAGCCAGTTCAAGGGCAGCCTGCTGGTTGCCGGTTCTGAACAACAGCTGGCTGTTTCCGGCGAAACCGAAGCAGGCCCGGTGGTCTACTGGAATCTTGAAAAAGTGAATAATATTCCTATCATCGGTTCGCTCTTGCAGAGCCTGGAACCCAACAACCTGGTTCCGGCTGCCGTTTCAATCATTGCCGCACTCATTTTGATGATTTTGCTGCTGATCATTCTTCAATTGGGCAAACGGATCAAGTCATGAAAAAGCCATCCCTGCCTACCCGGCAAACGTTGATGTATTTGCTGATTGTCGTCGCGGGAGCGGTTGTTCTGGCGGTCACCGCCATCACGTATAACAACTCCTTCCGTAGCCAACCCGTTTATCTGTTCCTCCTGGTGATTGGAGTTGCCCTGGGGTTGACCTTTGGCCTGGTCCGCGGTGGCCTTGGCGGGTTGGTCATTCTGGCCCTGTGGATTGGCCTGAAGCGCCTCACCGGCACCTGGCAGGATGTATTCCTGCTGCCAAACCTTTTTGAGCTGATCATGGTTTTGGCCGCTTTTGCCATGGCGGGTTTTTACCATGACCGTTTGCGCATGATCCTGGATGCCTACTACAATAATGTTTACCGCCTCGAGCAGCTGAACCTGGAAGACCGGCGTATCGGTTTGATAAAAGCTGCGGTGGGCAAGCTTCGCCTGAGCGAAGAAGAGGAACGCGCCGTGCGTTACCGTCGCCCATTTTCCTTGCTGTTAATCCAGGTGCAATCCAACACCGAGCGTGATCTCAGCGCTGATGAAGAAGTGATGGTGATGCGTGTGGTGGCCAATACCCTCAAAAGCACCACCCGCCGCACGGATATTCCCTTCCTTGCCGCCTCTGACCAAATCGCCATCATCCTGCCCGAGACGGATCTGACAGGTGGTCAACGCGTGGTCAGCAACGTCATCAGCCGGATGGCCGGCACTTATTTCATTGGCGATGACAGCCTGCGCATCAACCTTGATGAATGCATCCGGTTGGCCTACGGTTTTGCTGCTTTTACCGGTTTCAGTCGCGAAAAAATCAATCTGCTGGATGCTGCCAACCGCTCGCTTGAGAAAAATCTGGCTGCAGCTGCCGGCGGAGCCGACGGCTCAAAGCTGGATTTTCAAATCCCCATTCAAGAGTGGAGTCTGGTGGGGGCTGATGCGCCGCTGCCAGCCACCACACCGCAGTCCACCCTGCCGCCCGGCGCTGCCACGCTCCCACCCCAGGATTAAGCCACCATGTTTTCGGTTTTTTTGCTGGCTGCAGTATTGGTGATCTTGCTGGGGGCTTGGGCCTATGAACGGCGGTTGTATGAAAAACGCCTTGGTCGGATCAAGGTCCGTATTCATGTTAACGGCATCCGCGGCAAATCCACTGTGACCCGCCTTGTGGCAGGGGTCCTGCGGGAGGCCGGCTATCAAACGGTTGGCAAAACCACCGGCAGCGCCGCCCGTGTCATCCTGCCCAACGGGGATGAAATTCCCATCATCCGGCGCAGCGCGGCCACAATCATTGAACTGTTGAATATCGTTAATCAACACACCAACGAAGAGACCGAAGCCATTGTCTTTGAAACGATGGCCTTGCATCCCCGCAATCAAATTGCTTCGCAAAACTTGCTGGTACGCGGTAATATTTCCATCATCACCAATGTTCGTGAAGACCATCAAGATGTAATGGGGGAGAGCCTCGAAGAAATAGCTGACACCCTGTCGCTCATCATCCCCACCAACGGCTATTTGATCACTGCTGAAGACCGGCCACATTTGCGGGAGCGGTTGGCCCGCCACGCGGCTGAACGCCACAGCCGGATGATATATGCCGACCCGGCCATGGTGACTGACCAGGATATCGCAGGTTTTGAGTATCTGTCGTTTCGGGAAAATGTGGCCATTGGCCTGGTGGTTGCCGAACTGCTTGGCATCCCCCGGACGATTGCCATCCAGGGAATGTGGAATTCCCGTCCGGATATTGGCGTGGTCAGCATCCAGCACACCCGCTGGCGTGACAAGACGATCATTTGGGCCCCGCTTTTTGCTGTCAATGATCGTGAAAGTGCCGTCATCAGTGTGGACGCCCTGGCGCCGTATTGCCCTCCGGGAACAACCCGCATCGGCATTTTGAATAATCGCTATGACCGGGCTGATCGGGCAATGCGTTTTGCGAATATCGCCGCTCAGGACATTCTCCTGGATTACTGGATCACTTTTGGCGCCTATGAGACTCAGGTGACTGATCGGATGGTCGAGCTGGGTTTTCCCCGCGAGCGCATCATCAACATGGGATTTTCAGCCAATCCAACCCGGGAAGAAATTTTCGATCAAGTTGCCGAGCTGATCCAAGGCAATCAAGGCATGCTGATTGGGCTGGTCAATATTCATACCCCACAGGCCGAACTGCTGTTGGAATATTTCAATCATCAGCCCGATGCCCCGCTGTATGTCAATGATGATCTGGCCTGGGAACGGTACCGGCCGCGCACCGAAGTAATGAAAGATTACATGCTCCGCCATCTGCCCCATCTGGAGGAATAACCGCTGTGTATGCGTATCCCTACAGCGTTGAACTGGCCCGCCTTACCATCATTCTGGGCATTGTGGTGTCCATATTAATATATAAAAAATCTGGTATTACCATGGGCGGCATCCTGATTCCGGGCTACCTGGCTTTGTTTGTCTCACAACCACTGCACATCTTGGTGACGCTGATTATTGCCACACTTTCATACCTGCTTGTTCACAATACCTTGAAAAAACGTTTCATGTTAAATGGTCGGCGACTTTTTGAAGTCGAGATCCTGGTGGCATTGATCCTTCAAATCAGCTGGAGTGCGGTACTGACCCTGTTCGGGGGGCGCACTTCAGCCCTGGCCAGTCTTTACGGGATCGGATTTGTCATTCCCGGATTAATCACCCATGAGATTGGCCGCCAGGGACTGAGCCGCACCCTGTTCACCACCATGTTGGGGACCTTGTTCGTCTTTCTGATCATTACGCCCATTGCCGCCATTGAGCAGGCCCTCCCCAAAAATCTGACCGTGGTCAGCACGTCGCCTATTTTGCGGACCCAGCCCTATCCGTATGCCTTCCCGCTGAGCCTGTTGCCCTTTGCCATTGTCATCAGCATCCTGGTGGATATGTTGATTTATGTCCGTCTCAAAATCCGCCCGGGAGGCTTTGTCACGGCGGCCTATATTGCACTGTTTGTGTTGCGCCCCCTGGACCTGTTATTTATCCTGGCCGCCACAGTCCTGACCTATTGGTTTGTCACCTTCATGGCCAATCGTTTCCTGCTTGTTTTTGGGCGGGTGCGGTTCGGCCTCATCATCCTCTCGGCGGTGGTGATTTCCTGGCTGTTGGAAATCCTGATCATCAACCTGACGCACGGGCTTTATGCACCCTGGTCGGGTTTTGTCATCATCATGCCAATGTTGGTGGCTCTGCTCACCAACAGTTTTGATCAGCGCGGGGTCCTGAAAACCCTTGGGGCCCTAGGCCTCAGCACCGGGCTGGTCTGGTTGGTGATGTTTGGTCTGGTGGGACTGCTCAAAGCGCTGAATCTGCTTGTCTACTTTATATAGTCATCCAACCGCATTTTAACTCGGACCCCAGATCGCGCTTGGCAGGTGTGTTTTGACGCGGACCCCAGATCGCGCTTGGCAGGTGTGTTTTGACGCGGACCCCGGATCGCGCTTGGCAGGTGTGTTTTGACGCGGACCCCAGACCGTGCTTGGCGGGCGCGTTTTGACTTGGAAATGATCAACTGTCATCCGGGTGTGTTTCGACTTGGAAACGACCAAGTGTTCATCCGGGTGTGTTTCAATTTGGATGCACTTCACGCCCCGGATCAGGTCTGAAGCGCTCAATTTCAGGCCCCAGGGATGGGCAAGCAGATCTTTTGGGTTTGTTGGTTTTGCCGGTCTGATCCGACAGCCCCAGACCGGGCACCCGGTTACATAAACAACAGCAGCAGGGCCTGGGCCAGCAAGATCTTGGCAATCATGGCCACCGGGTAGACGGTGGCATAGCCGATGTTGGGCAGTTCGTTGCGGGATTGTTCGGTGGCAAAACCCAGCGCAGCCGGGGCGGTTTGCATGCCGGCCACCATGCCGGTCAGGATGCCCAGCGGAATCCGCAGTACCTTGTAGCCCACCCACAGCACCATGAATGCAGTCAGGCAGGTCACGACTGTTCCGGCTAGAAAAATGATCGGCCCGTTCCCCTGGGTGAGCATGCTGACAAATGAGTACCCCGCCCGGGTGCCAATCCCAGCCAGGAATAAAATCAAGCCGATCTGTCGCAAGGTCAGGTTGGCGCTGTAGGGTATCTGCCAGATCACTGGCCCGGTACGTCCCAATGCGCCCAGAATCAGGGCGACTATCAGCGGTCCGCCGGCCATGCCCAGTTTGAGCGTCATGCCGCCGGGGAGGGCGATGGGGACCATGCCCAGCAGCAACCCCAGTGCCAGACCCAGGCTGAAGGTCAGCACATCGATCTCACTGACCCCTCGATAGGAGTCGCCGAAAAGCTGGATGATGGCCTCCATCTGGTCATGCGGGGCAATCACCCGCACCTGGTCACCGAGCATCAGCGTGGTTTCCCCGTGGGGCAGAACTTCCAGGTCGCCGCGGCGCAGCCGGGTGACCATGGCGCCGTGGGTGTTGACCAGGTTCAGCTCCTTAAGCCGTCGGCCGGTGATCCGGGGATTCGAAATGAAGATCCGGCGTTTATCGTATTGGGTCAGGTCAAATTCCAACCGCTCGTCAGCGCCTTCCCCCAGGAGGGAGCGTACCGCCTGGAGTTCTTCCACGGTTCCCACCAGCGAAATATGGTCGCCGACCTCCAACTTCAACGGTCCGGTGACCAGCTTCACCTGGGTGCCGCGTTTATACCGGCCAAAAACCACGTTCCAATCGTGCTGCCGGATCAATTCCGCAATGGTCAGGGTTGGCGCGGTTGTCACCAGCAGGGTGATGCTCTGCAGGGGTTCATTCAGCGGCCCCAACTCGCGGGCTTGACGGGCTTCTGCCGCGTAGTCAACCTTCCAGGCCCGTTGCATGATGAAGATGACCAGGATCACGCCCAGGGTCCCCATGGGGTAGGCCAGTGAGTAAGCCACCACCGGTTCGGCCATCAAGGTTTCGACCAATTCTGGCGAGGCCGTTGTTTTAATTAAATCAACCACCCCGGCCAGCGCCGGCGTATTGGTCAGACTGCCGGCATACATGCCAGAAATCATGGTGGCTTTGAGGTCAAACAGGTAATGTGCAGCCGCCGCCAGCCCGGCAGCAAACAACAGCCCGCCCAGCACCAGTAAATTGGATTTGAGCCCCTGGCGTTTCATTGAACTGAAGAAGATGGAGCCGCTGCTCAGGCCAATGCAGTAGACAAACAACACCACGCCCAGTTCATAGATTGAAGCGGGCAGCTTGAGATCGGGGCTGAGCGCGCCAATGGCCAGTCCCACAAACAGAACCGCCGAGACCCCCAAGCTGGCGCCGCCAATTTTTATCCGGCCCAGAGGATAGCCAATTGCGGCCACGATGAACAACAGCAGCAGTGAATTCTCGCTCAGAAAGCGGATGATGTCGTTCATTGGCGCTACAACACCATTTTGGCCAGGATGATCAGGCAGAAGATCAGTGCCAGCACACCGCTCACCATCAGGCTGCGTCCCGGGGCCTGCTGGTCGATGATGTGCAGCCCGCTGGGTTCAAAGGCGCCCCGCCAAACCGGACCGGCAAACAGGCCGTAAACCATGCCGGTCAACAAGCCGCCCAAAATGGAGAACATGTTCAGTTTCAGCGTCAGCGCCAGAAACAGGTTGATGGCTATGGTCAGCAGGATGGAGGTGAGATGCTTGCCGGGGTTGGCAAACAGGGGGCGGTTTTTCAGCAGCAGGGTGATCTCGGCGCCGATAATGCCAAACAGGGGGGCGGCGGCACCTAAGGTGGATTGTGAGGATACCAGCAACCAGGCCACGGAGCCCCCCAAAGCGGAGACCAGATAGAGGCTTAAATACCGGCCGTGGCCGTAGTCCAGCTCCCGCCAGCGCAGAATATATAACGAGTACATGTTGATGCCAACATGAATCAAACTGCAGTGCAGGAAGGCGTAAGTGATCAGTCGCCACACTTCTCCGCCCAGCACCTGGGCTTCCACCAATGCCCCTGTTTCCTTCAGGGGATCAGCTTGGAGGGTCACTTTGGCGACCACCTGGATCAGGTAGACCATGACATTGATGCCAATCAGGACATAGGAGACCCAGGGGATCCTGGCGGGTTTATGCCAGAAGACCGGCACCGGTCGTCTGGGACTCTGGCCGACTGTGGGATCAGGGTTGGTCATACGTTGATCACCCGGTGGCAGACCTTGTGATGCTCTGCCAGGACGATGGATACTATGGTATCTGCGGCTTCATCCAACCGGTCTTCTGCATTGACGACCATGTAATCGAAGCGGGGCAGGCTCTCAATTTCCTTGCGGGCGGTTTCCACCCGCAGCACGAGGTTTTCAGGGGTTTCCGTATTGCGCCGGCGCAGCCGGTCAATCCACTCCTGCTCGTTGGATGGCAGCAGGAAGATCATTAAAGCGTTGGGGTAAAGGGATTGCAACCGGGCCGCACCCTGCACATCCACCCGCAGCACCACATCCTTGCCGCTGGCAAACGCTTGCCGAATCTGGGCTTTGGGGATCCCCTTGTATTGATTGTAGACGATGGCGTGCTCGATCAATTCATCTTCGGCAATCATGCGCTCAAACTCTTCCAGCGACACAAAGAAATAATCCACACCGTGCACCTCTTCCGGGCGGGGAGGGCGGGTGGTGGCGGTCACCACAAAATGCATCGGCAGGTTGCGGGCCTTCAGTGCCTGCAGCACTGAATCCTTGCCCACCCCGGAGGGGCCGGAGATCACAATCAGCAGGGGATGGGGGTGCAGCAGATCGAATGACAGGGAGTTATCGCACATGGCAGAATACCCAAATTAACAGAATTCTTACATACATTGATTATAATAGGATTTGCCCCACTGGGGTGTGGAGGAATGTCACTATGCCAACCTATGAATATCGCTGCCTGGATTGCCGCAAGCGTTTTTCCGTCTTTTTGACCTATGCCGACTACGGTATTAAACCCGTTGCCTGCCGCCACTGTGGCAGCTTGCATGTTGAACGGCGCATTGGCCGCATCCGGGTGGCGCATTCGGATGAGAGCCGCCTGGAGGGAATGGCCGATCCCAGTCAGCTGGAAGGTCTGGATGAGGATCCCCGGGCTCTGGGCCGGATGATGCGCCAGATGAAAAGTTCGGTTGGAGAGGACATGGGCCCCGTTTTTGATGAGGTGGTTGACCGTCTTGAGGCTGGACAGTCACCCGAAGATATTGACAGTGCCATCCCCGATCTGGGATCGGATTTGGGCGCTGGCGACGATTTCTAGCGGTCTGGGTAATATACTGGCGTGGCTCGGGCGCAGCGGGATTGAATCCGGGGCTGGCGACGATGGCCAGGTCCTTGGGTTGGCTTTACCCAATCCTGCCGTGGGCCGGTTTCCCGGCTGGGATTGTGCTGGTGTCGGGACTGGGATTGTGCTGGTGTTGGGGTGGGATTGGTGCTGGCGTTGGGGTGGGATTGTGCTGGCGTTGGGGCGGGATTGGCGTTGGGGCGGGTGTCGGGTGGAGTCTTAGGGGTCGGTGATGGCTTCCTTTAAGTCATCAAATGAGCTGATCCAGGCGATTTTTTGCAAGAATTCGGCCAGCGAGGCGGCCTGGTCGCGGAATTCCCGTACCGCCGGGCCCACCGGGTCCTGTCCCTGCGCCCCGTAAGCAGAGTCGCCGGTGCCCCCGGCATAGGCGCCGTGAAACGCAAAGTAAGCCTGGTTCAATCGGCGGAGGTTGTAGCCATGCTCAGCCAGAAACAACCGCCGCTCTTCCATGTAGGCTTCAGCGGCTTCAATCTGTCCTGCCGCCAGCAGCCGGTCAACCTCCACCCGGGTAAGATGCATTTCCAGCTGGAAGCTGAAAACCGGCTCTGCAGCTGGTTTGGTTGGGGACTCCACGGTCGCAGTTGTGGCCGGGGTTGGCTGCGGCTCGGGGGGGAGATCGGCCGGATAATAACGCGCCAGCAGAGCCCGGCTGAGTTCCACCCCGGCAATTGAGGCGGTGGTTTCATTTATCGTGCGCATTTCGCCGCTGGAAAAGTAGCCCATTCCCAGTGGATGAAGTGTCAGATAATTGTGGGTCCATTCATGGGCCACCACCTCGGGCAGCCAGGTGATGCTGCTGGTGGCCATCACCATGGTGGGATAGACTCCAATGCCGCCCACCGGTTCTATCAGTGCGGAGACATTCAACTCCCGCTCGATGGTCTCTTCCAGCACGGTGATTTCCTCCATGGTCATGTCCGGCAGCAACGAGATGTCGTAATCCTGACGGATGACCTCCCGGGGGGAGATGATCAGGGCATACGGCAAATCCGTGACATGATACAGCGGCGGTGGAATGGGGTTCAAGCCGGCTTCCAGCAGCACCGCGTTCAATTGGGACTGCAGGATGGATTCCGCCAGCGGGCCCAACTGTTTCAACTCAGCCTGCAGCGCCAGTTGATCATCGATCAGGGGGCGGGCAGCACTCACCGGGTCGGCCACTGCGGGCGAAGAATACAGCCAGGTGATGTCCGCCTTCAGTTTTTTTAATTCCCCAACTTTGACCAGGTAGCTTTTGACCAGGGCCGTCTGCTCGGCTTCGCTGAGATGATGGGGTGCTGCCAGGGCAAGTTGGGCAAACTTTATTTTAAAGGCATCCGCCATCCAGATGCTGAAATCAAATTCATACGGCCGGGTCAGTCGCCGCAGCGGTTCGTCAGACCGGCCGGGTTGCAGGACGCTGCCCTGGAGGATGAAAAAACCCAAGAATATCGCCAACAGGAGCCGATTGATGCTGCGTGAAGGTCTCATGGAGTAAAATTTTATCAGAGAAACAGGCATTTTACAGGCTTTTTACAGAAAAACCTGCTACAAGGCCTCACGCGCCAAGGCAAACGGTGCTATCATTACGCTGCAATTTCATCAAACCAGATTACGACCAGATTGAAACCGGAACCCGGCTGCATTGGCTCCAAATACCGGGGCCGGTGGGTTGTCCAGGAAGGTCGACCCACCGCCCGGCAAGTCGGCCAAGGATGCCGGTTGGATGATGGTGACTGAATTTGGCAACCAGATTAGGAATACAGCCCGGCAGGTTCCGAGTTGTTATTTTGGGAAAATATTGAAAGGAGCAGACGGCTTGGTGCCGTCAAAGGTTATGAAACGAAAGACGATTGTGACCATTATCATCCTGCTGGCTCTCCTGGTGGGGGGCTATTTTCTGGTGCGCTACATTCAGCGGCAGAAGGCCGCCGCGGGGTCTGAATACCAGACGACCGTGGTCGAGCGCGGCGACCTGACCGCCATTGTCGGGGCCACGGGCACGGTCCATGCCAATCAGTCCGCCGTCCTGACCTGGGAAACCACGGGACGCATTGCGGCCATCAACATCGCGGTGGATGATCAGATTGAGGCGGATCAGATTCTGGCCACCCTGGCCCAGGATTCGCTCTCCCAATCCATCATCCTGGCGGAGGCGGATTTAATCACGGCCCGGCGGACGTTGGACAACCTGCTCAATTCTACCACGACCGCCGCCCAAGCCCAGCTCGCCTTGGTGAATGCGCAGGAAGCTTTTGATGATGCCCAGCAGTCGCGGGCCAACTACG
>DAOQTN010000035.1:0-12570 GCA_035340555.1 Anaerolineaceae bacterium
TCCTCTCCCAAAATCCGGGCATCATCAAAATTACCCTGTCGGGTGGCCACCAGATTTAATCCATTAAGTGCTCCGGCCTGGGCACGGGCATCGTGCATCTCCCGGGCTGTCGTCAGCGCCATCTCAAGATACTGACGGGCAGCAGGGTATTGTGCCAGCCTTTCCAGACAGCTCCCCAGGCGGATCATCACGTCAACCCGCTGCTTCATCGCCCCCTCAGGCAGCAGCGCCAAGGCCTGTTCAAAGGCTGCCTGGGCAACGCTGAAACCGCTGCTGCGATGAGCAATTTCCCCGGCACGCTGCCACCACTCGGCAGCCAGCTCATTTTCACCACCCTGCTGATAGTGTCGTGCGATGGCCGCGGTGTATTCGTTTAAACGGCCACCACTGTGCGCTTCAAGCCAGCGGGCAGCCTGGGCGTGATAAACGCGGCGGCGTTTGAGCAGAACAGTTTCGTAGGTAACATCCCGCAGGATGGCGTGTTTAAACGTATATTCCTTTGTTCCGGCGAATGCCGTACGTTCACGGGAGAAAATTAATTCCCGGTGTCGCAGATCAGGCAGGGCACTTGTCAACTGCAGTTGCGATTCCCCTTCAGCCTGCAATTCGTTCACGGCAGCATCCCAGAAAATTCTCCCCACAACTGAGGCCCGCTGCAGCGCGGCTTTTTCTGCTGCCGGCAAGCTGTCGAGACGGGCTTCCAGCACCTCCACCAGGGTCGTCGGCACGCTGACCCGCTTCAACCGTCCCAAAGCCACTTGCCATTCCGTCTCCCCACGGACAATCACCCCATCCTCAATGAACATCTTGATTAACTCTTCCAGATAAAAGGGGTTACCTTCCGCCGCATTGACAATCATGTGTTGTAAATCAGCAGGCAGGTCGGTCACTTTTTGCAAAATATCCTGCACCAGGGTTGCCGCGGCCTCAGGTGTCAGTGGGGCAAGGTCCATGCGTTGAGAGAAATCCCCCTTTCCCCAATCGGGGCGGTTTTCAAAAAGCACTGGACGGGTAAGCGCGATAACAAGAATCGGGCTGTCAGCCAGGTCAGTGGTAATTCGCAGAATAAATTCCAATGAGAGCGGATCCGCCCAATGCAGATCTTCAAGTAAAATCACCAGTGGATGCTCAGCTGCGGTGGATTGGATGAAGTGCAGCAAGTCAGCCTGAGCCAACCGGGCAAAAGAGGGATTATTTAACAACCTCTGAACAGCCGGCGCAGCAGAAAAATCAAAACCAACCAACTGCCCGACCAAGTCGGCCCGGTCTCCGTCCAGATGCGGCGCAAGGCCCGCTGCCAAACGAGTGCGCACTTGGGCCGGAGAATCGCTGTCTGGAATTTCGAACTGGCGTCTAAACAGGTCACGCCAGATACCATAAGGACTCTGGGACATTTCAGGGGTTGCCAGCCCTTGGAAGACCGGAACCGCGACCGGCATTAACGCCAGCCATTTTTCAAATTCCCATAAAAGGCGGGATTTTCCCACCCCGGCATCCCCTGCCAGGATCACCAACCGCGCACTGCCTGCTTGCACCGTCCAAAAAGCCTGCTGCAATGTGGCAAGTTCTGCATCGCGCCCCACCATGCGGGTTTCAATACCCTCCACACCGCGTGATCCAGGCCGGAATGGCCGGGGGCGGGCGGCCAGCACCAGATATGTTTGCAGTGGTTCGGCCTTGCCCTTGACATTGAGCGGCTGCTGCGGCTGAACATCAAAGATCCCGCGCACCAGCCGATAAGTTTCATGGGTGATTAATATACCGCCAATCGGGGCCGAATTCTGCAGCCGGCTGGCCGTGTTCACGGTATCCCCCAAGGCGGAATATTCGCCCGTGGTCCCCACCACCCCCAGCAGCACCGGTCCGGTATTGAGTCCGATCCGCATTTTCAGCACCGGACCCTCAGCGATATTGGCAGATAGTTCGGCCTGCATCGCCAGGGCCGCGCGCACAGCACGCTCGGCATCATCCTCGCGCGTTGCAGTGGCTCCCCAGACAGCCATCACGGCATCACCGACATGTTTGTCAATCACGCCACCATGGGCCAAGATGATACCATCCAGGCGCTGCCAGAGGGCATTGATGGTGTCAGAGAGTTCCTCGGCATCCATTTTTTCAGACAACGATGTATACCCGGAAAGGTCGGCAAAGAGAATGGTCGCCTGTTTACGCTGCTCTTCATTAATTCGCTGTGAACCAACCTCCACCAGCTTCTGGCGCAGCGACATCAGCGCGGCATCCACTACTGCATCGCCCAGGGTGGCGCGCTGCCCCTCCAGCGCAACGATGGCACGTTCAATTTCGTCGCGATTGCTCATAGCTGCCTCACACGTCCAGAATAACCCAAAATCCGGGGAATGTCAAACTTGTGCTAAAATTCATTTACACATTTAATACAGTTCATTTATTTGTTCCATTTACACGCCTTGTTGTGAAAGGGGCTTGCATTGTGAAAGTCGCCGTTCTAGCAAATCTTAAAGAAGATGCCCCCCATCGTCCAGATGATGCGCCCGGGCGCTGGGATGACCTGGACGAGCCTAAAACCATTCAAGCGATCATGGACGCGTTGCAGCAGAATGGTCATCAAACCGAATATTTTCCCGCCGATTCCCATCTGCCTGCGGCGTTAAGACATTTTCAACCGGACATTTGCTTTAACTATGCCGTGGGGCATTATGGCGAAAGTCGACTGGCTCAAACTCCGGCTTTGCTTGATTTGCTGGGTATTCCCTATACAGCATCTGATGTTCAAGGCATGCTGTATTCGCACAACAAGCAGATGGCCAAAAAGGTTTTCCAGGCCCACGGACTGCCGACAGCAAACTTCATTGTTGTGGATGATCCCGACCATTACAGCAGTGCCGGTCTTTGCTTCCCCCTTTTTGTCAAGCCTGCCAGTGAGGGCTCTTCTGTAGGCGTGGACGATCATGCCATCGTCCATAATGCAGCGGATTTGGCCCATCAAATTCAATGGGCTTGGAGCATGATCCATGCCCCCATTTTGGTGGAGGAATATGTTGCCGGGCGGGAGTTTACCATCGGGGTTCTCGGAGATGAGGCTTTGCCGGTCGTGGAAATTGTTTCGCCAATTGGTTTTTACTCCCATGCGCAAAAAGAGGATGCTGACAGCCAGACCTACCGCCTCTGTCCGGCACCATTGACAGATGAATTCACCCTTGAATTGCAAACCCTCGCCCGTCGGGCCAAGCAGGTGCTGCACCTGCGCGATCTATGCCGCATGGACCTGCGCCTGGACGCGAACGACAAACCACGCATTCTGGAGGTCAATGCCATTCCGCTGCTTTACCCGGACGTTACCCAAGCGTCATTTGTCTGCGCAGCCGAGGTGGCCGGCTACACCTACCCGGCCCTGATTAACCGGGTTTTACAACTTGCTGCAAAGCGTTGTGGGTTGGGATAGGCCATGGTTGCTGGCTCCGGTAGTGAGATCTGCGTGGTCATCCCTCATGCCGGGCGATTGCTTCCGCCTGAAATCCACCGCGCGGACCTGGCTGAAAACGCAGCTGTTCTGCTGTTTGACTGCACAGACTGGTATACAGATCTGATTTATGACTTTCGCGATTGGTTGGAAAACCCAACGATACAATTTGATTACAGTCCGCTGTGTATCAATCTTAATCGCCATCCCGATCAACTGGATTTTGCGGCTCCGTTAATATTTCAAGGTCAACCGATTTACCGCACCGGGCGCGAGCCCTCACCAGCGTTGCGCCGTACCTGGATTGATCGACTGGGAACACCGTTTTTTCAGGCGATTGCACGAGGGCCGCACCAATTCATTCTGGATGCCCATTCAACCCGGGTTGGAATGCAGGATGAGGATGGCGTGAAGATCACAGCCGACATCATCATCAACGATTGCACTTCCAATCTGGCCGGAGATGAACTTCGTCCAACTGCTCCACCCGGCTGTGCTGAAATCTATGCTACTGAACTGGGCCGCCGTCTGCCAGAACTCAAAATCGACCTAAACGCCGCTTATCTGGGTACTTACGGTTATATTGGGGATGCCTTTGGTTGGCATGAGGCTGAACTGGACTCAGGGCGCGCTCCCCTGCTGCTGCAGGAAACCAATGAATTGCTGTACATGGACGCTACCGGGCTGCTACTACCTCAGGCCAATGATTTGCGCCGGATCTTCGCTGAAGCACTTCTGGCGGCAGTAAGAAAAATGTCCCTGTCTTGACGACATCACGGGAGATAATTCCATGCCTGATGTTTTTGTGAGTCGCAAAGATGAGTTGAAGCTGCTGCAGCATGAATTTGAATTAGTTTGCCAGCAATCTCAACCCCGTTTTGTCCTTGTAAATGGCGATGTGGGGACCGGTAAAAGCTACCTGGTTAAGCACTTTATCAGTCTGTTGAACAGTCCCCGGCAAACTCAACCTGTCTTTATTGGGCAAGGTATCTGTTCAATGGAAACCCAGGAAAATGGATTATCACCGTTTATCCAGATACTGACCAGCCTTAAAACATCCACAGAAGCGGTTCTTGGCAGCCTGATGGAATTCACGCGCCGGGTGGCTCCAGCCTGGGCTGATTTTTTCAGCGGCGGATTATATGCTGCGGCAACTCTTACCGCCAGGGAAGCCATGAAGGCTCTGGCCCAACCGGTGTTCTCGCAAGAAAACATTTTCGGCCAGTATGCCACCATGTATCTGCGGGTTGCTGAAAAACATCCCCTGGTCATCTTTCTGGATGATTTACAGTGGGCAGATGCGACATCATTGCAACTACTTTTTTACCTGGCGCGCAACCTGATGGGGGGGCGCATCCTGTTCGTTTTGGCTTTTCGCCCGTTGTCCGGCAGTGACGACAACCGAATTTTCCGGGAAGTGCTTGCCAATCTGGTACGCCAAGGCGCCCAAACCATTGAATTAGATCGGGGGCTTGATGTCTGGGAGTATGTCCGGCGGCGCTACCCGCTGAACGATTTTCACCCCCCGGTGATCCAGAAGATTGCTGCCATCACCGAAGGGCATGCCTTGTTTGTCAGCCAATTGTTTGCCTTGGGCGAGCAGCGGGGCTTGATCAGTCCTCAGCCGGGATCGGATGGGCTGATCCGCTGGCATTTTGAAGGGGATGCGGCGCTGCTCTTAACCCTACCGCAGACCCTTAGCAAGGTCTTGGAAGAGCGGCTGCACCTGATGGATACTGGCTTGCGCAACATTCTGAACATTGCCTCGGTTGAAGGGGTGCAGTTTACCGCGCAGGTGGTGATGCATGTCCTGCAAATTGAACAATTTCAGCTATATGATCGTCTACGATCTCTCCGGGCTGAGCACCATCTGGTCATTGACAAGGAAGACGATCCGGTTGCGGCATTTATTGACCAGTATACTTTTGTCCATCGTTATGTCCGTGAATTCGTGTACGCCGAACTGGAACCGGGTGAACGTCGTGAACGGCATCATCAGGTTGCCGAGAGTTTGGTGGCCCTGTACGGAGAATCCAATCTGTTAAAGATCGCCAGTCAGCTTGCCGAACATTATGACGCAGCTTGCGAGTATCGCCAAGCCGCTGAATTTGCCCTGCTGGCAGCCCGTACTGAGCAAATGCATTATGCTTGGGCTGAAGCTGAAAAGTGGTGCCATTTTGGTTTGGATCAGGTGAAAAACCACCTTTCCATGGCGGATGCAGGGCGGTTATATTTTGATTTTCTCATTCTACTGGGGAGTGGGTTCTACCAATCCGGCAATTTTCCTGCCGCCCTGCAGCGTTATCAGGAAGCCCTGATGGTTGCGGAACAAGTTCCAATCGATACAGCCGCAAGGATTGAAATTCACCAAAAGCTGGCCGATGCCTCATTAAGTGAAGCAAATTATCCCGCTGCACTGGCCTGGATCGAAAAAGGCCTAACGCTGATTCCCGATATCGATGCCGGGACAGGATTGCTTCGTTTCAAGCTGGATGTGATCCGGGCGCGAGTATATTCCCATATTGGCGAGGATCAACAAACCGTTAATTTTATTCGCCAATTGTTAACAAATCAGGCCCAGCTGGACAGTCCGGATCCGGCTGAACGCGCTGAAATTGAAGATCAAAAAGTGCTGGCTTATAATGTGCTGGGGTGCTCGCATTCAAATCTCGGACAGTATACTGCGGCTGTCACTGCTTTCCAAAATGGCATCGATCTGGCACAACGCGTCAAACATCACCCCCTTCTGGCGATGCTACTGCTGAACCTAACGTTTACCTATATGCTGATGCAGGACGATACCCAAGCTTTTCAGGCCAATGAACAGGGACGCGCAGCAGCCTTGCAAACCCACGACAGTGAAAGTATTGCCTTGGCGCAGTGCAATGACGGATTTCTACTAAGCCGGCGCGGTGACTATGCCGGAGCAGTCCGGGCGCTTAAAAGCGGCATTGCCGGTTTCGCCATGACCGGATCAGAGTGGGATTTGCCCTATGCCTACGCCGATCTGGCTGTAGCCTGGCTTGGTCAGGGCAACAGGGACGAAGCCCTATCTGCGGCCGATAAAGGCCTAACCCTGGCTCGTACCAGTGGCGTGCCTTATGGCGCTGGCTACGCACTGACTGCCCGAGCGCGCGTACTGCAAGCTCTGGGGCGATCAGAGGATGCCCTCAGCGATCTGGAGGAAGCCATAGCAGTTCATCGAAAAGCTGGACACAACCATCTCATAGCCCGCACCCTGATATTCATGGGAACCGTGCTTAAGACCCAGGGGAAAAACAACCAGGCCCAATCGGTACGAAATGAAGCCCGGCAAATCCTGCACAGGCTCAATCTTGAAGCCGAAGACACCGGCCTTGAGTAAGTTGTATAATTATCCACATCATCGTCTAAGGTTAGCCATGCCTCATTTGGAACCACCTCCTTTTTTTGAAGATGTCTCTCATGATCCGGTTGCCCAGCAGCGCGCAGCTGTTCATTGTACACGCTGGCAGGTGGCCTTGGAAATGCAAGGCTTTGGCCTGTTGGGCCTGATGAAAACCAGACCCAAAAACAATCTGACCCGGGCTCAGATTGAATCCATCCTGGAAGGCGATGACGCCGAGATGTTGATCGATGTGGTGGAAAACGGTGATCTGACCCCCGCTCTCATCAGCCCGGATGGAGAGATCCTGGCAACCATTGAAAATTTCTTCGGCGGCCCACTGGTCAGTCTGCATACGCTGCTGGTAAACGGTGTGATCATTGAGACAACGATGGAACCGGTTCGTCGTCCGATCATGGTGCGTTCTGGAGCAGGGTTGCAAGGATTTCTTGTCCGCGCCGCCATGAGTGGACGCAGCCGCTGGCCACGCGAGAACCGTCCGCAAGCCGGGATTTTCATTGAATTGGTGAAAGATCACAATCTGGCTGCACAGTTGACCCGGCATCGCCAACGCATGGTGGAAATACGCCGGCAATACGACAATCCAGCCATATACCCCCTCCTGGACCTGCCCCGGTATGTGATCCTGCCTCTGCGTTCTGAACAAGTTGGGGCTCACCGGGCCCGGCAACAAAATATGATCAACCGCGGCCTGATGTTGGGAATGATAATTGCCGTCTTCTTAATGTTAATCTTCATGCGTCCACTTGTGGAATTTTTTACCAATTGGAGCAGCCTGGGTTTGACCGCTCCCTTATTCATAGCGCTTGGTTTTGGCGTCCTGGCCTTGGGACTGATGTCATTTGCCAGCGCACTACTGGCGCGCCTGATGCCGGGACCGGCGCTGCAGCCGGCAAGTGAATTGCACCAAAAGGCAGTGGCATCCCTGGCAACGGCACAGACGGATCTTATCGAAGCCAATATGGATGAAACTGCGCCAGCCTGATCCCGTCCTGCCGTGGCAACCAACACAGGGAATGTCTGTGTTCAGTAATCCGTCACTTTACACAAGCCAACACCCGGCAATGTGATAATATGTGGCAAGAAATGGTCATTGAACAGCAATTTTAAACTGCAAAGCAAGGGGGATTGCATCCAATTAGGGCAGGGTTTTACCCAGCCTGGCCCGATCGGTCCCAGAGGCCATTCCCACAATATCCATCCCCAGCCTAAACCCATTCAGAGGGCCGGATACCTAAAAAAAGAATACCAGCACAGCCACCAACGCCACTGGGATCAATCCATAAATCAGGATTTTCCCCATCACCGCCCCTTCGCTGGATCCCAATCCAACTGTCGAACAGCCCACAATAACCTTGGCTGGGGCCATCACACTGCCCAATGAACCACCGGCGGTTTGGGCTCCCAGAATCAGCGGGACATCCAACCCCAACAATTCAGCTGTACGCATTTGCAGTGCCGCAAACAGCACGTTGGAATTATTGTTGCTGCCTGTAATAAAGGCCCCCAGTGCGCCAATGAAAGGAGCCACCACCGGGTAGGTTGCCGCGCCAAAGCTCACACTGAGCCCCTGCGCCAACAGATTGGTCATGCCGCTGTGCGACATGATCACAGCCATGCCGACCATTGCCAGAATGCCCAAGCTGGAATTGACCGCTCCCTTGTAGGTCTTGCGCAAAATCCGCTGCAGGGCACCTGGCTTGTAATAACCGGCTCGAGCGTAAATTAAATAGGCAATGGAGGAAGAATACAGCAGCAGGGCACCTGGGTGCCCCAAAATATTGATTGCACGTCCCGGTTCAGCAGGCGTGGACCAGCCAAAGGAGGTGCTGACAGCTGGGAATTGAAAATTGATCTGGACTGCATCGAGCAGTGCATTCACCGGTGGGATCAGGTTGATGCCAAAGGCGAGCAAAATCAGGACGGCATAGGCTGAGAAAGCCACCAATGGAGCCTGGGGATGTTGGATTTCAGTCGCCTGACCATGGTAGAGCGGCAGGCGCGCCACGCCAATGCCCACAACCAAGCCAGCCATCGCACCACCCGTGGCACCCAATGTCCACAAGCCGTTGGTCACCAGTAGATATTGGACGCCGCCCATGACAGCACTCAACGCCAACACGGCCGGCAGAGCGCGCAGGAGACCCTTCCACCCCGCGGCCACAAAAGCGACAACGCTGCCACAAGCGATGGCTGACAGCCCCAGCAACAGAGCCGAATCGGGAGCCAGCAGTTCACCTGGCAGACCAGTGACGGCCATCAAAGTTTGAAATGAGGTTGCCAGTGAACCAAAGTTTACTGCCCAGCCATGCCCGATGCAGGCCATGATGACCGCCTGAACAGGTGTGAATCCCAGCCCCACCAGCAGCGGTGCAGCCACTGCCACCGGGACGCCAAACCCGCCCATGCCCTGTAAAAACGAGGCAAACAGCCAGCCCAAGAGCAATCCCTGCATCATCCGGTCAGTGGTCAGACGGGGCAGGGCCTGTCCAATGATGCGCACCGCACCAGCTTCATCAGCAATGTGGAAAAGCAGTAAAGCCGTCCAGATGATGTAGAGCACATCAAAGGTCAACAACAGCCCTTTACCCTGCGAGATGGCTATCAGCTTCCCCCCAGCGCCAAAAAACAGCACCGCCACCAAGAGCGACACAACCAAGCCAACCGCACCCGCCTTGCTGCCCCCCCACTTAAGGCCCAACATCAAGACGAGGATGACAAGAACAGGCAACAATGCCAGCAACCAGGTTAACAGTGTCAGCGGCATGGAAGCGATTATACCCCAAGAACGCTCTGTCATCCGACCTGATGGCTCGGTTGTGGCCACATGACGTCCCAAGATTGCGGGGTGCCTGTGGCCCCCAAAACAGGCAAGGCTTGTCCAAATCAGGGCAACTGGTTAACAAGTCGTCTTTCGATGGCCGGCACACAGAAAAAACGTCGTTTAATCGGCGTGGAATTTCACTGCCTTCTGTAATTTTTTCGCTGATTTTCGGATGACTGCCCGCTCATTCTGCGCAAAGTCATCTGCGATAGCCTGAAGTTCGTCCTGCAGACCGGGGAAACTCCTGGCAACATTGGCCAGTCCATCCAGGGCATGCCCCACATGCTTCCCCTTCCAGATGGAAAGAGCTTCCACCAGCAATGGATAAGCTGCTTCAGCCGCCAGAGGTCCTGTCGCAGCATAGTTACCCACCGTATCAACGGCATAATCGCGCACAATCACACTCGGATCATTCTGCATGAGATCTTCCAATGTGGGCAGCACCGGGGCAATCACATCCGGGACCAGCCCAGCTGTCAGCGCCAACGCATGCATGGCCTCCCAGCGAACCCGCGCGGTCTTGTGTGCCAGCAGCGGAACCAGAATATTTGCAAAAGGGGTGATCCATTCGGGATGTTGCTTTGCCACCTGGGTCATGACCTCGGCACAGTCTCCCATCAGAGCTGCATTTCCGCTCTGGAGACCGGCTGCAATTTCATCAAGCAAATCGGGGGCTTCCAGACACTGCACCACCACCCTGCGATTGGAAAATTCGGTCCGATCATTCCTTTGGGAAGACAGTTGGCGGAGAATCGACATGACTGGAATTACCTCCCCGTTCACAAGATCCATTTGAGCAAAAGTCTTTTCATTACGATTAAATATAAACCCATAATGAAGCATTGCCCAGTATTTCTGGCCTGGTGCTACCGATTTAATCAGGTAAAATAAGCCTTGGAAAGAGTCCCATGAAACGTAAACAAATTTTACTTACCAATGATGATGGCATCCTCTCACCCGGACTCTGGGCTGCTGCCGAGGCGCTGGGGGCGCTGGGCTTTGTCACCGTAGTGGCCCCGCGCCGCCAGTACTCCAGTGCAGGGCGCTCCCTGCCCAATGACTCGGATGGTCGGATTGAACGACAGCACCTGCAAATCGGTGCGCAAACCTGGGAAGTTTTTGCCGTGGGTGGCTCCCCTGCCCAGGCTGTGCAGCATGCCCTTTTGGAAGTCATGCCGGAAAGGCCCGATCTGGTGGTGTCAGGCATTAATTATGGAGAAAACATCGGCACCGGCGTGACCATTTCCGGCACCGTCGGTGCGGCCCTGGAAGCAGCGGCCATGGGCATTCCGGGCATGGCGGTCTCAATGCAGCTGGCAGTGGTGGAGGATTTCTTAAGCTATTCGCGCACGGTGGATTTTTCTGCCGCCGCCTACTTCACCGCGCTGATTGCCAAACGCCTGTTGGCCGCGCCGCTACCACCGGATGTGGATGTTCTGAAGGTTGAAGTGCCACTGGGGGCAACAAACCAAACACCCTGGCACATCACCCGGCAATCACGCCACCGTTATTATGACCCCTTCCCCGAACGCGAAGGCGATTGGAGCGAACCGGGACATATCCGGGCGCGCATCAATGTGCAGCCGGATGAAGTGACCACCGACAGTGATGTGCACATGCTTTATTTCCAAAAACTGGTCTCGGTCACACCACTGAGCCTTGACATGACCTCGCGGGTGAATCTGGGAGCGCTGGAGCAACAACTGCACCGGGAATGAGCGCATCACCCGCTGAAATATTTCGATCTCTTTGCCAGACTCCCGCCGTGCTATCCTTTGCCAGAGATACCCTCACGGAAGCTTATTGCACAGCTGCACCGGCATACAGCCATCAGATGAGAATCATGATGACGGTTGCTTTTAACTTGCTGAGCGATAGCGCTGGCGATCCCAGCCACTTTTCTGTCGCACTGGACCTCCTTATTAATGAAACATTTGGTCCCAATGGGCAGTTTCCGTGGTTCAGATCCGTTTATACGCATTACAAGCGGCAGATCAAACCGCCATACCGCTATACCCAACTGGGCCCGCACCTTCAAGGTCAAGCTGTGCTGGATTATGGCTGTGGTAATGGTTTAACGGCTCTGATTTTGTCCCAGAGCGGTTTTCGAGTGCAGCTAGCCGATGTCCTGGATTATCGCGATCCAGCCGCCCGTCAGCTGCCGTTTACCAACCTCAATGCCGAAGCCCATCTGCCTTTCGCTGATCAGGCCTTTGACACCACATTGGTTTTTGCTGTCCTGCACCATGTCAAGCCGGATGATTTACTGTCCTTGCTGAATGAATTGCGCCGGGTAAGCCGGCGCCTGATTGTAGAAGAAGACAGTTATGGGATTCCTGCCCGCCAGCCTGTGCCCAGCGATATCCGGCTGGCTGAATACCGGGCACTGCCACTTGAAGTCCAACGCCAGGTGTTAATGTTCATTGATTATTTTGGCAACATTCTCAATCAGGGCCTCGGCGACATGGATATGCCCTTCAATTTCAAACCCGTGCCAGAATGGCAGGCCTTGTTCGCTGATCAGGGCTTTACGCTCACAAAGATCATTGTCCCGGGATTTCAGCGGGGCTTGTTCAATCAGTCCTGCCATGTGTGGTTTGTATTGGATTGATATTCATCAACCCCAAACAATCCCGATGGGACCACATCCCGCCAACGGTCAGTTTTGGCGGATTTAAAATTCCGCATTTGCATGCAGGATATCTTTGAATCAGCCTTTGGGACCCGGCCAGCCCCACCCACCAAACGACCCGGCTGGCAGGCTCAGCGCCGGCGGGACTGACTGAACCATCACAGGATCAACCTGAACCAATCCGAATTACCCACCATCTACCAAGGAGGCAGTCATGACGTTTTACAAATAATGATCGGGATTCCGCAGTAAGTTGAGGGGGTAAACATCAACTCCAGAAAACGGGGGAA
>DAOQTN010000036.1:0-8614 GCA_035340555.1 Anaerolineaceae bacterium
CGTGGGCTTGTGCCAGTGCCGCCTTTCCAAACGCCTGACCGGGGACACCCGCTGCAGCCTGCCGCTGGAAACCTGCATCACCTTTGGCGGCATTGCCGAACGCCTGATTCAAAATGGACGGCTGCGCAAAGTGACCCGCCGGGATGTCTTTACCATCAAGGCTGAGGCTGAGGATGCCGGATTGGTGACACTGATGCTGGCGGCCAATCTCCAACCGGATGTGGGGGGCATCAGCAGCGGCATGGCCTGCTCCTGCTGTTCAGACTGCTGCTTCGCCCTGCAGGTGATCCGGGACTTTAACGCCCCCGGAATTGTAGCTGCACCGCATTTTCGACCGCATATCCGAGCGATGGGTTGCACCGGCTGCGGCCGGTGTGTCGCGGTCTGTCCGGTGAGCGCCCTAAGTCTTGACCCGGTGTCCCGCCAATTGACCATCAATACCCTGCGCTGCATTGGCTGCGGCCTGTGCGCACGCACTTGCAGCCGCCGGGCCATTGAAATGAAACCGGTGCCGAATTATCACCGCCCACCCCAAACGGCTTTGGGCCTGGCGGCCCATGCCTTGCCAAACTTTGCCCGCAACGTCTGGCGCATCTGGCGCAGCCGCATCCGTTCAGAAAGACGGACCGGACGCGGCTAAACGACTAAACTGCTAAACTGCTAAACGGCTAAACTGCTAAACGGCTAAACCGTTAAACGGCTAAACCGTTAAACGGCTAAACGACTAAAAGGCTAAACGGCTAAAAGGCTAAACCGCTAAACGGCTAAATACCTAACCAGCTAACTGACTAATCTAATCCCGGACGGGTGTTTCAGGCCGCGCCTGCAGCTTCAACCGCAGCCGGACCAGCCCGCGTTTAATCTGCGGGATGCGCAGCACCATTAGCAGTCCCAGAATGCCGCCGTACACTAGCGGCTGGGGGGCAAAATCAGCCTTGGCGGCCAGCAGATAATGGCCCACAGCCGCACCCGCCGCCAGGTAGGTCAGCCGGTGCAGGCGTTTCCAGGCGGCTCCCATCCGGCGCATGGCAGAGCGGGTCGAGGTCAGGCTCAGCGGGACCAGGGTGCCCAGGGCGATCAAGCCCACCAGGATGAAGGGCTTTTCCACCACCGCCCGACCGATTTGTTTCCAGTCCAGGGCATAATCCAGCAGGGTGAAGGTCAAAAAATGCAGCAGGGCATAAAACCCGGCCCACAGCCCCAGGGCCCGGCGCATCCCCAATCCCCACGTCCAACCTGTCAGGGTATGGAGCGGGGTGCCGCTCAGGGTCAGCAGCAGTCCGATGATGGCCGCCTGCCCGGTGCGTTGGGTGACGGCCTGGATCGGATTGGCTGTCAAATTGTCCGTCAGGGCCTGGCTGATCAGGATGATCAGAGGCAATGCGGCGAACAAATGGACCAGGAGCCGAAACCAGGTGGGTGTTGGGCGCATCAGTAGTTTTGTTTCAAATCCAGGTCGGCGTACAACGCGGCCACCGCATCCTCATAGCCATTGAAACGCAGCGTCTCGCGCCGGCTGATCTCACCAATCCGACGTTCCGTGGCCTGCGACCAACGGGGGTGGTCTACATCAGGATTGACATTGGCATAAAAGCCGTATTCCTGGGGGGCGGCATTCATCCAGAGCGAGGTCGGCATTTCCTCCACCAGGTCAATTTTGACGATGGATTTGATGCTTTTGAACCCGTACTTCCAGGGCACCACCAGACGCAGCGGGGCGCCATTTTGCGGCAGGAGGGCGGCGCCGTAAAGCCCGGTGGACAGCAGCGTCAGCTCATGCATGGCCTCATCCAGCCTCAATCCCTCCACATAGGGCCAATTGAACCAGTTATCGCGCTGACCCGGCAGGGCAGCCGGATCATAGACGCTTTCGAAGCGAACATAGCGGGCCCGGCTGGTGGGCTCGACATCTTTCAATAATTTACTCAAGGGGAATCCCAACCAGGGGATGACCATTGACCAGCCTTCCACGCAGCGCATCCGGTAGATGCGTTCCTCTTCATCATACAAACGGCGGAGGTCATCAACATCATAGACCTGGGGCCGGTTGACCAACCCGCCCACGCTCACGCTCCAGGGAGAGGTGACCCACCCCTGTGCCATGCGGGAGACAACCTCCTTGTCCAGGCTAAATTCATAAAAGTTATTATAGGTGATGACGTCCCGGTAGTCGGTCAGCTTGTCCCCCAGTTCATCCGCCTGCCCGGTGGCCGCCGGCGAGCCCCCCGCCGGGTCAGTGGCAGCCGGGGCGGTGCAGCCGGCCAGGGCGGCTGCTCCCACCAGCAGGCCGGCCCGTTTAAAAAAACTCCGCCGGGAGAGATAGACACTTTGCGGCGTAATTTCAGAAGAGGGTATTTTTTTCATCGGTTTTTCCAGTTTACGGCCATTACAGCGTCAGATGGCTCCAGGTTTCCACGTTCCTTGCGCATTCGCCGCCGATTCTGGCAAAACCCCGTCCACGGGCCTCAATTTGCGGCTGCCGGCGGCCCCGCCCGAAGACCGTTGGCTGTGCTCCAAGGCCGGGCAATATGGATGTTATTTGTCCGAATAAGTATATCACATCCTGGCCGTTGTCAATGGCCTAAGCGGATACACTGTCCCTGTTCCGTCAAAGGGGGTGGTGACATAATTGCAGCTCGACCCGTCCCGTCGTTCGGCCACCCGGCCGCCTGGCTGTCCGGCTGCCTGGCCGTCGGGCTACAGCTACAGCTACGGCTGCGGCTGCCACGTCCTCCCGGGTGGCAGACGGCAACCGTCAGTTTGCCGCCGGATGAGCTGCAAGCACCTGGATTGAGCTTGTGGTTGCGGGCCGCTGGCGGCCGGCAACCAGGTCAGTAGGGCAGGCCGGCCATGGCGTGCAGCAGGGCGCGGGTGAGCAGCGAGTCAGCGGCGCCGCGGTGGGCGTTGGGCAGCTGGATATTGAAGGCCGCTCCCGCCACCGCCAGACGGAAGCGTTTGTTGCTCCGGCGGGCGGGATCCCATTCACCGCGATAATCTGCATACAGCAGCATCACATCCAGGGCATTGATCTGCTCGCGCCAGGGCAGGCGGTAGCGCTCCATGGACTGCTGCATCAGGCGCAGGTCAAACTCGGCATTATAGATGGCCACCACGCGCCCGGCCAGCAGTGCTCGCAGTTGCTGCCAGATCATGGGCCAGGGTCGCGCGGCTTTGACCATTTCGTCGGTGATGCCGTGAACGGCGGTGGATTCCGCCGGAATCGGCTGGCTGGGGCGGACGAGGGATTCGAACAGCACGCTGCCGTCCCAGTCCACCACGGCGATTTCAATAATCTCATCGGTTTTGTTCAAGCCGGTGGTTTCCGTATCCAGATAAACCGGTTTGGCTGCCACCATCTGACGGGCCAGTTCAACAGCTTTTTGGCGGGGGTTGGCAGGTGTGGTCATGGTAAATTCCAGTAACTGATTTCACTCATCTCAAAGGTAAATCCCGGGGTGGTGACGGCCGAGATAAAGACACCGATATGTCCGGCCGCGCTCAGGCTGCTGTCGGTCACGGTTTGGAGCAGCTGTCCATTGGCATAGAGGGCAATGGTACTGCCGTTGGCCAGCACCCCGATCCGGTTGGTCTGATTGGAGCCACCGAGCAGGGCGCTGTGGGTCTGCCAGTCGGTGAGGTTGACCCGTTCCTCGGTCCAGGCGGTCAGCATGTATTCCCCGCTGCAGCGCAGCCGCAGGTAGTAACCCGGCCCGTTGTAGTAATCAGGAGCCCGGAAGACCAGGCCGTAGGTGTCGGCCGCGCTGCAGTTTTGGGTGTGCAGGGTGGCCTCGAGATAAAAATTCTGGGGGCGCTGTCCGCTCAGCCACCAGCGGTACTGTCCCTGGGCCTGGTAGTTGGTCATCAACAGACTGCCGTTTTCCACCTTGACACCCAGGGCATCATCCTGGTAACCCGTCTCCTCCAGGCCCCAGTCGCCGCCATCATCCAGCGGATCCTGCCAGGCGGGGGTTCCCAGGGATTGGCGGGGATCCCCGCTGATCGTGGGGGTGGGCAGGAGGGTTGGCGCGGGCGCGGTGGGTGTCGCGGTCGGCAGGGTGGGGGTTGCGGTGACGGCCAGCGTTCCGGGGATATCGGTGGTCACTGGGGGGTGTGTGGTCACGGCCACGGAGGTCAGGGTATAGGCGACCTGGGTGCCCAGGGCGACGTCATTGGATGGCGGTAATAATGTCCGGCGCACCGGCAGGTTGCAGGAAGTCAGCAGGAGGGTGATGGCTGCCAGCAGCAGCCAGTTTTTTTTCATGGCGAAGAAATCCTTTCTTGGCGGCAGGCCTTTCTTGGCAAGCCTGGTTGGCAGTCCGGCTGCGGCGCTTTTTGCCCGCAGGCCGTGGCTTGATTATAGTCTTAAAGCAGGTACAAAAGAAGTCCCGGCCTCCCCCACCTGTGGGGCGGAGTCATCAACCGAGGCCTGGCCACGGGTGCGGGGACCCGGCCCCCCGCCTGTGGGGCGGAGGGGCCGGGTGGGCGAAAAATGAGCCTGCAATCCAACCCGGTCGGGCCAATTTTGCGGTGGCTGGAACCACACCACTGCTCTGAAGTGGATTTGGGCAGGTTTCAGGAAACTGTGTTGTATAATGGGGAACGAATGCGCACACACGTCCTCAAGCTCGAAATGCATGACGATGTCATCTCCACCTGTGACAAAATGGGGTGGAGCAAATCCCGCCGCGTCCTGCTGGTCTGGCCATCCCAACCGGGTGTGCTGGAGCGCAAACTTGACCTGGTCATTTTACAGCGGCATGCCCGTCAGTTGGGGCTGCAGCTGGCCATTGTCAGCCGCATCCCGGAGATTGGGCAGCAGGCCCGCGCCCTGGGCATCCCGGTATTTCGCACCGCTGGTGAGGCGCAGCGCCGGCCCTGGCGCCGGGGTCGCCGCCGGGCCTTTCGCCCGCGCCTGGACCTGGCAGAACTGACGCAACTGCGCGCCCAGGCGCGCCAGGAAGTCTCGTTTCAGCCGGACCGGATCTCCCGCCTGCTGACCTTTGCGTTGGGGGTGCTGGCTGTGCTGGCCTTGGTGCTGTTTTTTCTACCCGCGGCGCGTATTACCCTGCCCCTGTCCCGCCAGCAGCAGATGCTGGACCTGCCGGTGTTTGCCAGTCCCACTCTGACCACTGTGAGCCTGAGCGGCGGCATTCCCGCCCGTCAGGTGGAGGTCATTGTTGAAGCCCAGCAGACGGTGCCCAGTTCAGGTCAGTCCGTTGTGGGGCTCACTTATGCCACCGGCACCGTCACCCTGACCAATTTGAATGGCCAATCCATTGCCGTCCCGGTCGGCACCATTGTCACCACCATCAGCGAACCGGTGATCCGTTTTGCCACCACCCGGGCTGCCACACTCCCGGCCGGTCCCGGGCAGACGGTCAGCGTGCCGGTCCAGGCCTTGCTGCCGGGCACCGCCGGCAACCTCCCCGGAGGCGCCATTGCGGCGGTGGAGGGCCCGCTGGGGCTGCAGATGCTGGCAGCCAATCCGGCTGCCCTGCAAGGCGGCACGGATCGGACGGCGCGCATGCCGTCTGCGGAGGATTATGACACCTTGCGGGCGGAACTGCTGGTCTCCCTGGAACAAACAGCCCTGACGAACTTCACCGAACTGCTGGGTGATGGACAGCAGATTCTCCCGGGCTCCCTGGCCCTGTCTGAAGTGCAGTCTGAGAATCAACTGCCGCCGGTGGGCTTGCCGGGGGATCAGCTGACCCTGACGCTGCGGGTGGCCTACTCCGCCTGGGCGGTGCGGCAGACGGATGTGACCCTGGCTGCCCAGCTGGCCCTGGATGCCGCCCTGCCGGCGGGGTATGTTCCCGGCCCGCAGCCCTTGCAGTGGTCCTCCCTGACCCAGCCCGGGTTGGGGGAGGATGGTCTGCTGCACTGGGATGTCCGCACCCAGCGCCAGATCCAGGCCGTTTATTCTGAAAATGAGATCATCACCCATGTCCTGGCCCGTTCACCGCAGCAGGCCGTGACCTGGCTTAATGCCTCGCAGCAGCTTGATGGTCCGGCGGTGGTTGCCCTTTGGCCGCCGCGCTGGCCCTGGATGCCGGCCCTGCCGTTTCGCATCCAGGTGGATGTGCCATGACCCTGCCTCCGGGACGGGTTCTGGCGGTTGATCCGGGCGAGAAACGGATCGGTCTGGCGATCAGCGATCCGACTGCCACCATTGCACGCCCGCTGATGGTGCTCCCCCATGTTGCCCGCCTGGTGGATGCCGCCGAAGTGGCCCGGCTGGCCCGGGAGAACGACGCGGTGGGCATTGTGGTGGGTTGTCCCCTGGATGCCGACGGGCAGCCTGGGCCGGCCGCCCGCCGTTCTCAGCGTTTCGCCGAGGCCCTGCGCCAGCAAACCGATCTCCCCATCCTGCTCTGGGATGAAAGCGGCAGCACCCAGACCGCCCGCGCAGTCCGGCGGGAAATGGGGGTCCGCCGGCGTGATCGTCAGGGACACCTGGATGATCTGGCCGCGCTGATCATCCTGCAGTCCTACCTTGAGGCTGGTGCGACATGAGCGGCCGCACTGCCGGTGGTTGTTCCCGGACCCTGGTGCTGCTGAGCCTGCTGGGGCTCTGCCTGCTGGTGGTGGGGACCCTGTTTGTCCTGGAGCGCCTGCCCACGGCTGCCGCCCGGGATTTCGGCCCGGCCAGTCCGGCACTGAGCACCCCCAGCCGGATCTGGTACAGCGCCCAGCTGGAACTGCGCCGCCGGGAATTGCTGACCCCCTGTAACCCGGCCGGGGCGGCCATTGCCTTTGAGGTGGGGATGGGGGAATCGGTCAGTTCCATTGCCAGCCGGCTGGCTGCCCAAGGCCTGATCTGGCATGCGGATATTTTCCGGGTCTACATGATTTATGCCGGGCTGGATCGCAGCATTCAGGCTGGATTTTATACCTTTACCCCGGCGCAAACCCCGCTGGAGATCGCCCGGGCCATGCAGGATGCCACCCCGACCGAGGTGACCTTTTACCTGCTGCCGGGCTGGCGGGCCGAGGAAGTGGCTGCGGCACTGCCGCTGAATGGATTGGCGGTTGATCCGGCCAGCTTTATCGCCCTGGTGCATAATCCCCCACCGGCCATTCTGCCGCCGGGCTGGCCGGCCAGCCCCAGCCTGGAGGGCTTTCTGTACCCCGGTGAATACCGGCTGCGACGGGATTATTCGGCCGAGCAGATTCTGCAAATATTTTTGCTGCGTTTCGATGAGCAGGTGGGACTGGATCTGCGGGCCCAGTTTGAACGGCAGGGATTGTCCCTGGTTGAAGCCGTCACCCTGGCCTCAATTGTCCAGCGGGAGGCGGTGGTGGCGGAGGAGCGGGCCCTGGTGGCTTCGGTGTTCTACAACCGCCTGGCTGTCGGCATGAGCTTGGGCAGCGATCCCACAGTCCAGTACGCCCTGGGATACAATCCGGCCCAATCCACCTGGTGGACCAATCCCCTGACCCTGACCGATTTGCAGGTCAGTTCACCCTACAATACCTACGTGGTTACAGGGCTGCCCCCGGGTCCCATCTGCAACCCGGGAATTGCCAGCCTGCAGGCGGTTGCCTATCCGGCTGATTCGCCGTATTATTATTTTCGAGCCCTGTGTGATGGCTCGGGGCGTCATGCCTTTGCAGTGACCTTTGAGGAACATATGCAGAATGCTTGTCCCTGACAGGAGGTGACGGATGTCGACGGTATTTTTGGGATTGGATGTGGGCGGCTCGGGTATCAAGGGCGCCCTGGTGAATATTGAAACCGGGGAGCTGGTGGCCCCCCGCCACCGTCTGCCGACACCGGAGGATGCCAAACCGGCTGCGGTTGGGGCGGTACTCAAAGAACTGGCCCTGCATTTTCAGTATTCAGGACCGGTGGGTATCGGGTTTCCCTCGGTGATCCGTCACGGCGTGATCCGTACGGCAGCCAATGTCGATTCCAGCTGGATCGGCCTGGGGGCAAACGAGTTTTTTGGCCGGGCGCTGGGCATGCCGGCCCACGCCCTGAACGATGCCGATGCCGCCGGCATTGCCGAGATGGCCTTTGGCGCCGGACGGGAGTATCATCGGGGGGTTGTCCTGCTGCTGACCGTGGGCACAGGTATTGGGTCGGCGGTATTTGTGAATGGCCAATTGCTGCCCAACACCGAGTTCGGACACATTCAAATTCGCGGCAAGGATGCCGAACGCCGGGCCTCGGACGCCGCCCGGCAGCGGAAAAAGCTCTCCTGGGAGCAGTGGGCGGGACGATTTGAGGAATACCTGCAAACCATGTGCGCCCTGATCTCCCCGGATGTGATCATCCTGGGCGGGGGCGTCAGCCGCAAAATGGACCGGTTCATGCCCCAGATCAAGCTGGACGTCCAAGTCATCCCCGCCGCACTGGAAAACGAGGCCGGGATTGTCGGGGCGGCCATGTTTGCGGCCCACCCCGGGGACTAATTTCCACCGGCCGGCTCGAAAGCGGCGCTGATTTCCCACCGCACCTCCAAAGTGGTCCCCCTCTGGCGCATTCGTGCGACGGGATCCCGTTACTTGATCCCGTCGCTCAATCCCGTCGCTCAATCCCGTCGCTCAATCCTATCGCCAAGCCTGTCGCCAAGCCTGCCGCTTGATCCCGTCGCGGAGGTTAATCCTG
>DAOQTN010000036.1:8714-12531 GCA_035340555.1 Anaerolineaceae bacterium
TCGCCAAGCCTGTCGCCAAGCCTGCCGCTTGATCCCGTCGCGGAGGTTAATCCTGCCCAAGGGGGCATCCTGCCACGCCGGCGAGAAATCTCAGATCCGGCGAGCGATGCGATTAATTGCCTGCGATTCCGCCTTCGGTCAGGTGGCGCAGCTCTGAAAAGACCGCCAGGATTTCCTCCGGGCTGACCGGCTGCCGGGTTTCCAGGTGGTGCAACGCGCCCTGGGCGGCTTTCTCCAGCGCCAGATCCCGGATCGGGATGCCGCGTTCCTGGGCTTCCTTGACCAGGGCGGCTCCAGCGACATACCCGATGATCGGATTGAGGGCCGTGATCAGGATCGGATTGTTGTGCAGCCAGTGCTCTGCCTTCTCACGGTTGGCGCTGACCCCCTGGACGCATTTTTCGGTGAAGGCCTGCAGCGCGTTGATGGTCAAATGCATCATTTCGAACAGGTTGTGGGCAATGACCGGCATCATCACATTCAATTCCAGCTGTCCGGCCTGAGCCGCCAGGCTGACGGTCAGATCGCTTCCCATCACCTGGAACATGACCATGTTCAACATTTCGGCCATGGCCGGATTGACCTTCCCGGGCATGATGCTCGAGCCTGGCTGCAGCGCCGGGAGGCGGATTTCATCCAGCCCGGTGGTGGGGCCGGAGGAGAGCAGCCGGAAATCATTGGCGATGCGCGTCAGGGTGATCGCCAGGGTGCGCAGCGCAGCGGAGAAGTCTGCCATATCCGCCATGGACTGCATGCTTTCAAACAGATTGTCAGAGGGCTGGAGTTCCAGGCCGGTCAGGGCCGCCAGGGCAATCACCATCCGGGCTGAATATTCGGGGTGGGCATTCAACCCGGTCCCGGTGGCGGTGCCCCCGATCCCGAGCCGCCGCAATCCGGCTGCGGCGCGTTCGACGCGTTCACCGTCCCGCTCCACCGCCCGGGCATAAGCGCCAAACTCCTGCCCCAGCCGGACGGGCACCGCATCCTGCAGGTGGGTGCGGCCCGATTTGACAATGTCGTCAAAGGCCACAGCCTTTTGCCTCAGCGCGTCTGCCAGCAGGCGGATTTGACCGAGCAGCTCATCCAGACGCCACAGACAACCCAGCCGGATGGCTGTGGGGATGACATCGTTGGTGGATTGTGACATGTTGACGTGGTCATTGGGGTGCACCTGGCGGGGGCTCTGTCGGCTGAGCAGGGCGGTGGCCCGGCTGGCAATGACTTCATTAACATTCATATTGTGGCTGGTGCCGGCCCCCGCCTGGAAGGGGTCGACCACAAACTGGTCGGCCCATTGCCCGGCCATGATTTCCCCGGCGGCGGTGATGATCCCCGCTGCCCGGTCTTCATCCAGCAGTCCCAGATCCCGGTTGACACCTGCCGCAGCACACTTGACGGCGGCCACTGACCAGACAAAGGCCCGGTGGGGCCGCCGCCCGGAAATGGGGAAATTGTCCACCGCCCGCTGGGTCTGGGCGCCGTACAGCGCGTTTTTGGGCACTGCCACCTCGCCCAGCGAGTCGCGTTCAATGCGATGGAGAGAACCGGTTGGGGTCATGAATCACCTCGTTTCTATAACCATCGGGGCGGACAGTGGTGTCCGCCCCATCAGTGGCGTGGATGAATAATGCCGCCGGCTGAAATTAATCCTTGGCGCTGTAGCCCGGTCCTTCCTTGAAGAAGGCCGCATTGACATCCGCAAAGCCGGTCAGATCCACAGTTTCGCCGGCAGCCAGGATCCGGGTGGCGGTCAGGTGCACCGGATCGCCGTCGTGGTTCTTGCCATCATAAACCGTTTCATAACCGGACGTTCCCACCGGTTCGGAGAGATACTCACCGCCTTTGGCTTTGAACGGCGCCGGCAGTTCCTCCAGCGGGAAGATGGCACCCCATGGGCATTCCGAGACGCAGGCGCCGCAGTCGATGCAGGTATCCGCGTCGATGTAATAGAGCGGCCACTTGTCCACCGGCTTGCCGGGGACAATGCACTCAACGGGGCAGACGGTGGCGCAGCCACCATCGCGCAAACACAGGCTGGTAATTACATGCGGCATTTTGTTTCACTCCTATAATGATTTGGGATCGGGGATCTTGGAATCTGGGATCGGGAGAACTATTTCCCGTGGACAAACCGCTCGTCAGCTTTCTGCCAGTTGACGAGATTCCACCAGTTGGAAAGATACTCTGCCCGGCGGTTTTGATATTTCAGATAATAGGCATGTTCCCAGACATCCACGGTCAGGATGGGATACAGGCCTTCTGAAAGCGGGCAGTCCTGATTACCCGTGCTGTGAATCAGCAGGGAGCCGTCGGGGCGCCGGCTGAGCCAGGCGTAGCCGCTGCCAAAGCGGGTCAACCCGGCTTTCTCAAACTCGGCCTTAAAGGTGGTAAAATCGCCGAATGCGGACTGGATGGCTGCAGCCAGTTTACCAACCGGTTCGCCGCCGCAGTTTGGTCCCAGCCCCTGCCAGTAGATGTTGTGGTTGACCACCCCGCCGCCGTTGTTTTTTACCGCTGTGCGGATCGCCTCGGGCACGCGGGTGAGGTCTCGCAACAACTCCTCCAGGCTGAAGGCAAACAGCTCCGGGTGGGCTTCCAGGGCTTTGTTGGTATTGCCCAAATAGGTCTGATGGTGCTTGCCGTAGTGGATTTCCACCGTGCGGGCGTCAATCCAAGGCTCCAGCGCATCCAGGGCATAGGGTAGTGCAGGCAGTTCGTAAGGCATAGGTCACCCCAAATAAAAGAATTTTGAACAACAGGTTTTGGAAATTTCAAACGACATTAACGATTGTAGCCAGCGCCTGGAGGTTTGTCAAGCATTTTTCGGGCGGCTGACCCCCTGGCTGCCCCACCGGCTACCCCGCCGGCTGAACTGCCGGATGCCCCACCGGCTGCCCTGCCGGCTGAACTGCCGACTGAACCACCAACCAACCATTCACCGGCCAACCAATCCACCGGCGGTCCAAACCGCCACCGGTCAGTGCTGATTTTCAAGGAGCCCGCCATTAACTCACCCGTGTCCACCAAGCCCCCCTTCCTGGCTCTGATTTTAGGCATTCTGGCCGTCTCCACCGCCTCGGTGTTGATCCGCTTTGCCCAGGCAGAAGCCGCGTCCATCGTCATCGCCGCCTACCGGTTGGGTCTGGCGGCTCTGGTCCTGCTGATCGTGGTGCTGCCCCGCCAGTGGACGGTGTTGCGGGCCCTGCCTCGGCGCACCCTGGCTTTGGCTGCCCTGGCGGGCCTGTTTTTGGCCTTCCATTTCGCTGCCTGGATTACCTCGCTGGAGCACACTACGGTTGCCAGTTCCGTGGTCCTGGTGACCACAGCGCCACTGTGGGTGGCGATGCTGTCAGGGTTGGTGCTGCACGAACGCATTGCTCCGGCGGTCTGGCTGGGGCTGGGGGTGGCGCTGCTGGGCGGAGTTGTGGTGGGGGTCAGCGGCGAATGCACCCTGGCCGGCGGCCAGGTGTCCTGCCCCCCGCTTTCCTACTTCATCAGTGGCAAAAATACCTGGGGCAATTTCCTGGCCCTGCTGGGCGCCTGGATGTCCGGTGCTTATCTCCTGGTTGGGCGCAAAGTGCGGCCGCAGCTGTCTCTGGGCACCTACGTGTTGTTGGTGTACGGTACCGCCGCCATCGTCCTGCTGGCACTGGCCGCCTTCAGCGGCCAACCCTTTACCGGCTTCCAGCCGCAGACCTATCTCTGGCTGGCCGGGCTGGCTCTGATTCCCCAACTGCTGGGGCATTCCGCCTTCAACTGGGCGCTGCGTTATCTCCCGGCCGCTTTTGTCTCGGTGGCTCTGCTGGGTGAGCCCATC
>DAOQTN010000037.1:0-12292 GCA_035340555.1 Anaerolineaceae bacterium
AAGGTTATCTTTGTTTTCAGCAGCGGAGACTCGCGTGTAGATGGCTATTTTATGGCGGCTGGCAGGGGTAGTGGCTTTAACGGTTGGCTCTGTCACGATGATCGTGCCGGTATCCGCTTGGTAGCCGGCGACCTTTCCAGTTCTGAACCAGCGCCAGGCAGTGCGATACGAGATACCGAGTTGCTGGGCATCAACGCTCAACTTCATGCCTTGATACTAGCACAAATGTTCCTATTTGTCGGCTCATGGACAAAACGAATAATCAAATTCGATACCATAAATACCGTCACCGTCTTTGGGATATAATCAGCAATGCATCTTCTGGCTGAACAAACCCCATGCAAATTCTCCGACGCAGCATTCACCCGCACACACATCAATGGCTCTGGCAGCTGGGCTTGAGCGCCCTGCTGGGGCTGGTTACCTTTATACTGCTGTATGGTCGCTTTCCACTTTACTGGTCGCACGTCAATTGGATCTATGCCGCCGGCGGAGACGCCTTGATGACCCAATTCGGTTGGGAATGGTTCCGTTCGGAATCCTGGCATTTCCCCCTGGGACAGATCAGTGGCTATGGCTACCCGATTGGCACATCGGTAGCCTTCATGGATGCCATTCCACTCATAGCCATCCCCCTCCGACTGCTCTCACCTTTACTGGGAACAGATTTTCAATATTTGGGCTTGTGGGCCTTGATCTCGCTTTGCGGCCAGATCCTGGTAGGGATGTTGATCCTCAATGAGTTTACCTCGTCCCACTTGCTCAAGATTCTAGGCGCCTTGCTATTGTCGTTGGCCCCGCCGCTGGTGTTTCGCATGTTTTATCACAGTTCACTCACGGCGCATTGGATTTTGCTAGCAGCCATCTGGTTCATAATCGTGGAACGCCGGCGCACCTTATGGCGCGGTGCCTGGCCAGTCTTGTTCACCCTGACGACGCTGATCCACGCCTACTTTATCTTCATGTTGATCCCGTTGTGGTTGGTGGGGTTGTTTTTTCGTTACCAAAAGACCTCAATAAAGTGGAACGGACTTATGGATTTTCTGCTGGTGGTGGCTGGCGTGGCCCTGGCCGGATACACCATTGGTCTTTTTAATCTGGCACCTGATTCGCTGGGTGGCATGGGCTTCGGGATCTTTTCATGGAATCTTAACGGTTTCTTCAATCCCCTGCATTTTTCATCCGCATTTATCAAAGAATTACCCACCGGTACCGGTGGACAATATGAAGGATTCAGTTATCTGGGATTGGGAAATTTAATGCTGCTGCCAGTCGCACTGTATTTATTTCCACAAAAAGAACTGACCCGCCGCCGCTGGGGATTTATCCTGCCGCTGGCCGCAGCCGCCCTGGCTTTGACCCTCATGGCCTTGACTCATGAAGCCTATTTGGGGGCGACCCCCTTGTGGCGCGTCCCCTTGCCGGACCAAATACTGCAACTGGGTGCGATTTTTCGTTCATCGGGGCGGTTCATCTGGCCGGTGTTTTACTTGGTAGTGTTGTTCAGCCTGATCACCATCATTCGCAACGTACGCCGCCCAGTTGTAGTACTGACCGCAGCCATACTGCTGCAACTGCTGGATCTGCAGCCGCTCTATGTGATGAAGCATATGTCCGGCTTTGCCGGGTATGAACCCGCCATTGTTCAATCCGGTTTCTGGATTGCCGCAGCCGAGACGAACGATCACCTGGTACTGCTGCCGGCCAAAAAGCTTCCGTTGGATTTTGAACCCCTGGCGGTGTATGCTCGTCAAAACCGGTTGACCATCAACCTGGGATTTTTCGCCCGCAGCGATCTGACCGCGATTCAATCCCATGGGCGCCAAGTCTGGCAGGATTTACTGGCGGGCAGGCCCGATTCCAGGACACTCTATATCTTGATCACCCCGGAGTGGGCCGATTTGGCCAGATATTATTTAGATGAGTCGCTATACATCTGTGAAGTGGATGGCCTGACCGTGATGTTTTCCCCCGAAAACGGTCTGGCCGCCGGCGATATCGTCCCGGCGGCCAGTTGCACCATCCCGGACCCCTCAGGAACTCCGGCAGGGAGCCCGTGACAGCCGGCTGATCTGGTCCAATACCTGACCGGCTGATAGTCTCATCCACCCCAACGGGTCGGTTTTTCTCATCCCCGCCAGGCCTCCGGGGGGCTTATTTTGGATTCAACCGCACCCCAGTCCGGTGATGTGGTTGAATCGCCCAGCCATCGGAGTAGATTGCCGAGACCGGTTATCGGGTGGTTTTTTCGGGAAGTTGTCCAGGAACAGCCTCAACGGTTAGAAGAGGGCGTTGTCCAGGATCAGCCCCGACAACTAGAAGAGGGTGTTGTAATCCACCTTCTCAAATATTTGCAGTTTGCCCCCCACCGTGGCGTCCAGTACGCGCCGGCCGGCCTGTTCATAGGCCCGTCGGGCCAGCAGGTAGCCCCGTTCCGAGGTATCCAGATCAGGCAGCTGCCAGCGGAATCCCTTGCCAAAATAACCCGGGTGAAAGTGGTTTGGGTCATCACCTTCCGAGACAATGGTGGTGTTGGGCTTGCCCTGGGTGACAAAGTTGTGATCCACGCCAATCAGAATGACCGTCTCAAACCCCAGGTAGAAGGCCAGCTGCAGTGCCACATACGTCACAGTGGCCCCCTCCCACAGCCGGCCGCGCACGTCGCGGGCAAACCGTGGGCCGGTGTAGGTGGTGTACAGGAAAAACAGGTCATCGGCCGGCTGCAGCCAGCGATGTGCCCGCCAGGCAAAAAAGCGCGGGATTGCCAGGGACTGCAGTTCCACCGCCGACTGTTCAATCACCAGGTCATTGATCGATACCAGATAGCTGGTCTGAAATCCCATCTCGGGAAAGGCCAGGAAGATGCGGTTGAGGCCAATGGTAGCTTCGTTGCGCAATTTTGAAAGATCAGTCTGGCGCAGCGAGGGCCCGTTGCCAAGGATGAAACAGCGTTGTCCGGCCCGGCTGTTGTGCAGCGCAGCTAGGCGGGAGCGGGTGTCCCGCCGCCAGGGGTGGAAAGTGGCGGCTGGCCAATCCTTCAAGCGGGCCAGAGCATCACGGCTTTCGCGCAGGACATTCAGTGCCGGTACCGGCAAAATTTTTTTCAACGTTTCTCGCATGGGGCCTCACTCCGTACTCAGGCGGGCGGTGGCGCCGCCATCCACAATCAAGGCCTGGCCGGTCATAAAGGATGACTGTAGGCCATCGGCCAAGAAATAAACGGCTTGGGCAATCTCGTCCGGCTGGCCCACGCGTCCATTGACCGTTTTGCGCGCCAGGTTGTCCAGCCGCTCGGTGATGGAGCCATCCCCCACATGTCCCCGTCCCAAGCCAGCCCGCAGCATGGGCGTATCCACGGCCCCCGGCAGCACGGCATTGACACGGATCTGATCAGGGGCAAACTCAATCGCCATGGCCCGGGTCAGCGCCAGCAGGCCCCCCTTGCTGGCCGCATAGGCGGCAATATTGGCCGAGGTCTGCACGGCATGCACCGATGACATGTTGACAATCGCCCCGCCGCCCCCTGCCTTAAGCAGTGGGTGGGCCAGTTTGGCCCCCAGAAAAGCCGAGCGCAGGTTCGAGGCAATGGTCAGGTCCCATTCCGCCACTGAAGTCTCTATGATGGGTTTTGCCACCTGGAGGGCGGCATTGTTAACCAAGGCATCCAGGGTGTGGGTGAATGAACGGGTCTGGGCAATGATGCCCTCCAGCGCCGCCGGATCGGCAATATCCGCCTGAATAAAGAAGCCGTCAGACGGGAAAGGCTCGCCAAACGGGGCGCGATCCACCCCAATGACGCTCCAGCCGTTGCGGACAAAAAGCTGCACTGTGGCGCGGCCAATACCGCCTGCAGCACCGGTAATCAGCAAAGTACGTTTTTGTTCAGACATGAGGTCCTCTTTTCTCACACAAGGGGGTCAGGGACACAGCAGGGGAACGACCAGATCGTCCAGCCCGTCGCGATACTGCCGGCACAACACGGTGCTGCCAGCGCCCTGATCCAGGAGAGCGGCCAGTTCTGCCGCATCCGCCGGGCGATTTTCATGCAGATATCCCTGGAGCATCGGCATCCATTCCAAGGGATCGGCGGGAGCTAATCCCTCCTGGCGGGCGGCATCCCCCAGTCGGGCAGCTGCGGCCCAATCAGCCTGCTGGCGGGCCAGCGAAGCTTTTTGATAATAATAACACCAGTCATGGGCCCCCTCCGGGCCGAAAATGGCCGGGAAAACCGTGGGGGCAGGGGCAGCCAGAATCACCCGTTCAGGGCGTGAGTAGGGAGCAGCGAGCTGCAGCAACGGGTCGGCCGCCGCAGCCACAAGCAGGTCGGGCTGAGTCGGATCCAGCAGGTGGACACAAGCCGCCGGGTCATTCCAGGAGACAATCAGCGCCTGAGTGAAATCGCGCTCAAATTCAAAGGTGCGTGATGAGCGCGATGATTCCGTCACACCAGCCGTCAGCTGGGCAGCCGTATCTGCATTCAGAACTTCCGCTTCAATCCGCAGTTGCGGTTCACCGGGGTGGTAAATGAGATTGGCCGGCGAGAAGATTTCATAATCCTCCGCCAGGCGGTAGTGGGATGGCAGGTAGGCCATCAGGAGGGTCTCATCAGCCAGTTGTGGCGCCCGCCAGGCCAGCTGTTGCCAGAAGCTGCGCTGGACCTGCCAGAACTGGCTCCAGTACATCGCATTCAGGGTATGCGTCAGCAGGGCCGCCGCGATCAGCGCGCCCAGCCACCACTGCGCAGTCCGAGGACGAACCGCGCTGAAAATCAATCCCGCCAGCAGCAAGCCCACACCCAAGGTGGCCTGCAAGGTGTAACGGTCAAATTGATCGCGAAAATAAACATTGCGGTTTGAGACCAGCACCGGCAGTAGCGTCAGGAACACAGCCAGCAGCCCCAGCCAGATCGCGGCACGCGGAAAATCATCCGCCGCAGCCTTGGGGTCCGGAGAGCGCCGCCGGGCAGCATACAGGCCCCAGATGCCCACGCCCACAGCCGCGGCCAGCAAGCCGACAGCGACCTGAGCGGGGGTGGCGGTCTCGGCAAGCTGGTAGAGCGGCACACCCCAAGCCAGGAAAATTGTCTCCAGCAGGTCCCGGGCGGTTTCAATGATCAACCGTCCCAGCATGGTTAATGGCTGGTCGGCATACAATGACCACAATGCCCCGGTATCGGTGGCCGGGCGGGTGGAATGGAAAACAAACAACCGCCAGTAGAGGAAGGCCCCGGCTGCCAGCAGGTAGGGCAGCAAGGTCACTGCCGCCCGGGGCAGCCATTTACGCCAGTGGGGAAACTGCCGGCGTAAAACGTAAACAATCAACAGGGCGCGCACGACCTCCAAACCAATCATGTACTCGTAAATGAATAAATACCCCACAGCCAGGGCGGCGCCGAGAATCAACGCGGCAATCCGCAACCATCTCCGGCGGGCCACAATCAGGGCAAACACGGTCAGCCCGATTGAAAAGATGGCCAGACTGTACCCGATAAAGTGATTTTGAAATGTGTTGGCATTGGGCTGTTGCAAAAAGCCCGGATAGAGAATGAAGAGGGCCGTGGCGGCCGAAGCTTCCAAATAGCGCTGCGACCACAGCATCCGCAGCAGGGCATAGCATCCCGCTGCACTGGCAAAGCGGGTCACAAAGGCAAACAGCTGCCAGTTCAGCGGTGGGGTCCCCAACAGGATGAAAACCTTGGCGTATAACCGTCCCATGAATGGTCGGTCAATCATGAATTCGTCAATGATCCGGCCCGGGCCAAAAGAACTACCCGCCCAGATCACATGCCAATCATCCTTATAAAAGCCCAGCTGGGTGATCAGTGGCAGGTAGGCCAATCCGGCCAGCAGCAGGAGCACCCCCAATGCCGTCAGGTCGGGCCACCAGTTTCGCCGGATCCAGTGACTCACGGGATGACCTCGGGTGGGGGCAGGTTATCCCACAAAACATAAGGGGAGTCTGGCTTAAAGTAGATGATGTGATTGTTTAATTTTATCGGCGTATAGTATGCCAGGAAGGGGGCGGCTTCCTCGTCGGTGCTGGGGAATACCTCCACCACGACATCCGGCTGAAGCTCCCCAATGGAATATTCGTAACGCCATTTGCTGTGCCCGGGACGCAGATCCAGAATATCCTGCCGCGAGGGATTGGCGGCATCCTTCATCAGATCGAGACGAGCTGGCATCATGGCAATGGTGGGATCGCATTTGCCAAACAAATCCACCCCGGGGCGCTCGGCAAAATAGATGATGCCGCCGGCAGCAGTCACAGCAATGCGGGCTTCCGGCGTGGTTACCATCTTCAGTATCAGGCCATCCCGGGTATAGCGTTCAGAACCGGGGACAAAATAGGAACGCTGCGTCAACAGCGCATACCGCAGAGCCCCTTCCCGGGGCAACCGCAGAGCGGTAAAGGGACTGCCTTCGTTCTTATAACGATTGGAAAACAGCAGTGCAAAAACACATCCCATGAGCAGGAGCACCTGCCCGGCAACAGTCAAAGGCTTTGCCAGGGACTTGAACCAGCGGCTGAGGGGGTGAATAGCCCAGGTCATCCAGTGCCAACCAGCGGTGCTGAACAGCAGCCAGTAAAAGGGCATGCCCAGGGCGATGAACCGGTTGGCTCCGCCGCGATGTTCCCAAGCATCCCCGCCAACGTAAACGGAATAAGCCAACTGCCCGACAACGATCAGGGCAACAAGCAGCCAGCGTCGGTCCCGCTGGAAGATCAACGCGGTGAAAGCAAACAGGAAGGCCAGCACGTGCAGCCCGCCAATAAAATCCACCAATGTGTACCAACCCCGCAGCAGCCGGAAGTTGAGCGGCATGCCCACCATTTTCAGGTAATAAGTCATCGGCAGCCATTCGCCGTAATAGGCCTGGCGCAGTCCGGCCTGAAGGCCCAAGCCGAGCATCAGCAGTCCCAGCCCCCAGGCAGCATGCTTCCAGCGGTTGCGGCGGTCGAACAGCCACAACCAGCCCACAATCACCAGGTAGGGAACCCCCATGTCCAACCGAATCAACGTGCTGATGGACAGCAGGACATACAGTCCGGGCAGGAGGCGGCCCTCATCTAGTGAGCGCAGGGCCAGCCAAACCGCCGCAGCTACAATCAGCAGCAGGACACTGACTTCACCACCCAGTAATGACCAGTTAGACAAAGGATAATAAAAAGCTGTCAGCAGAACCGCCAGCAGTGCAACCAGGGGTTTGTCCGGCAGCAGACGATTGGCTATCTTATAAATGAAGATCAGGCAGCCAATGACAAAAAGAGCCCCCGCGATCATCAACGGCAGGCTCATCAGCCGCTGCGGGATGGGCAGAAGGTGGAAGGTGGCCATGAAACCCACCCAAAGTGGGTTGGAAAAACCCTCAATACGTTCCGCACCGGGGTACCAGACCAGTCCATCCCCATTGGCCAGGTTGCGGGCGTAGGTCATCGAAATCATGGCATCATCAAAGAGCGCGGCGTAGGTCTCCCCATCCACGGTAAAAAGGCTTTGTTGAATGAAGATGGTCGCGTAGGCTGCATAGGCCAGCAGGATCCCGCCCAGCAGCAGGGTCTGAACCTTTTTTTTCATGGCCGCGCCTGCCAGTCGGCCAAATCGGCAGCGGGAATGCCGAGGGAATCAAGCAAATTGCGGATGGTGTTCCAGTGAACCCGTTCCCAGGCCGCCGGGCTGGAATTAGAATTATGCGGGGCCAGCATCACGTTGTCCAGGTGCAGCAGGGGTGAATCAGCGGGCAGCGGCTCGACCTCAAAAACGTCAAGCGCTGCCCCCCCCAGCCGGCCAGCTTGAAGTGAGGCAATCAGCGCCGGTTCGTCAACAATCGGGCCCCGGGCGGTGTTGATCAACACGGCATCCGTCCTGACCAGGTCCAGTGTGCGGTCATTGATCAGGTGGTGACTGGTGGGATTCAAATCACAGTTGAGGCTGATGTAGTCAGAATGCGCCAGCAGATCCTCCAGCGGCAGGTTGATCACATGATTTTCCAGCAAAAAATCGGGCGCAATGGGGACAATATCGTTTCCCAACAACGTCATGCCAAACGCCCGGGCGCGCCGCAGCACTGCCTTGCCGACATTACCGACCCCAATCACCCCCAGAGTACATTCACTCAGCGAACGCCCGGGAATTTTTTGCCATTCTCCCGTCTTCATGGCCCGATCCATCCAGGGCTGCCGACGGGCAAACGCCAGGATGTACCCCAGCACCGAGTCTGAAACGGGCAGGGTGAAGGCGTTGGGGGTATTGCGGACAGCAATACCCAGACGAGCAGCCGCGGGCTGGTCGATGGAATCAATGCCGGTGCCCCATTTGGAGATAACTTTCAGGCGGGGGGCGCAGGCGGCCAAAACGCGCGGTGTGTAACGGTCATCACCACAGATGGTGGCATCAAATTGCCCGGCCAGGGCCAGCAGTTCCGTTTCAGACAAACGCTCGTGCACTTCCGGAACAATCAACTCAAGGCCGTAATGGGCAAAGATGGGGCGAAAACGCGCCACAAACGGGAGCAGATAAGGGGCAGATAACAGGACAACAGGCATGGAAGTTCCTCCAATGGGTTATTTTATCACGAACCCGGGTGAGCGTTCCGCCCGGCCAACGGTGCAGCAGGATTTTACCGCCCGAGGCGGCTGCAGCCCTGGGTCCCGGACCGGTGGCCGGGGAGCCTAAAACTTGTCGCTAAATTCGGACACCGAAATGGCTTAATCGAGTATCATATAGATATGCGTCCATCGGATATACCGTATTTCGCCGACTGGATTGCCATCACGTTGCGCTGGCTGGTGTTGACGGGGCTGGCAATCTTCAATCCACTTGGACTAACCGGGCTGCCGTTGATCATCCTGCTGGGGGCCGGGGTGCTTTGGAATCTGGGCATGAGCGGCCTGGCATTGGTCAACCGCCGCATGCCCATGCATCGCCTGATCAATATTGCTGCAGACATCGTCAGTTCCCTGGTATTGTTTGTTTTGGGGACCCAAGCCGGGCAGCCTCCTTTCTGGGTAGGTTTGCTGCCACTGATTTTTGCCAGCATTTATTATGAACTGCGCGGGGCCCTGCTGACGGCATTGATCATCATCCTGGGCCAGGTGGGTACCCTGGTGCTATTGGCGATGCCAAAGAATACCGGGGCTTGGATGATGGTGGGACTTCACCAGGGTATCAATTTAATGGTAGGGTTGCTGTTGGGGTTGTTGGGACACCGGATCACCCTCTCCGTGCGCAAAGCCTATCTAAAGCAGGTGGGACAGCGGCGAGAAGCCGAGCAGCGCGTGCGCGTGTCCGAACGCGAACGGATCCAGGCCCTGTACCGCATGACAGAAACTCTTTCCGCCACTTTGAATTACCGCGTCGTGCTGGATACGGTGCTTGAATTGAGCGTGACTCTCCTAGGCGAACCACCCACGAGCAAGCTGGCCGCCGCCGTGCTGTTGTTTGCAGATGATGGTCTGGTGGTTAGCGCCGGTCGCAGCCTGCCCCGACCCGATGAACAGCGGGTCTTTGCAGGCAAGGAGGGCGTCTTGCCTGAGATTTTACGCACCGGGGAGGCTCAACTCCTGACGGATCCCGCAGCTGACCCGGAATTGGGGCAGTTGGTGGGACTGCAGGGCAGCAAGGCTGCCCTGTGTCTGCCGTTGGTGCGCTCAATGAGCGCCTATGGGGTTCTGGTTTACGCCCATCCCGAAGCGGACTACTTCACCACGGAACGCTGTGAGACCCTGGCCATGGTCAGCAACCAGGCCGTGATTGCCATCCAAAACGCCCGGCTTTACAGTCAGTTGGAACAGGAAAAAGAGCGCATCATGGAAACCCAGGAGGAAACTCGCAAGCAATTGGCGCGCTCTTTGCATGATGGCCCCACCCAGTCCGTTTCAGCCATCGCGATGCGGATCAACATTACGCGCAAGCTGCTGGAGCAGAATCCCGCCGAGGCCGCCAATGAACTGGTGCGCATCGAAGACCTCGCCCGCCGAACTACCCAGGAAATCCGCCACATGCTCTTTACACTGCGTCCCCTGGCCCTGGAAAGCGAGGGGCTGACCGCTGCGCTGCGCCTGATGGCCGAGAAGATGCATGATACCTATCAACAAAAAGTCAGCATTGATGTTGATGAAAGTGTGGTCAGTCAGTTTGATCTTGGCCGCCAGACGGTCATTTTCTATCTAGCGGAAGAGGCGGTGAATAATGCCCGCAAGCACGCCCAGGCGGCTGAGATCCGGGTGCGGCTGCAGCCGCTCGCCCAGGCACAGGATATGGCCCTACTGGAGGTGACCGACAATGGCGTGGGGTTTGATGTCCAGTCCGTGATGGGCAGTTATGAGCGCCGGGGTAGTCTTGGTATGATCAACCTGCAGGAGCGCGCTGAACTGGTGAACGGCCGGCTCAATATCCAGTCAGCACCAGGCAAGGGCACCCGCGTCCAGATTGTCATCCCTTTGAGCGAGGAGGCGGCCGATCGACTGCGCCGGGGAAAACTGTAATTGCGGGGGATTCTCAATTCCTATCAGCGGTATTTTTTAGAGGGTAGGAGCCAAGCAAACCAGATGAAGCGAACCAGAATAAACAAACGCGCAATCATCATGATTGGAATCCCATTCATCCTTCTGGCCCTGCTTGCGGTGGGTTATTTCTCCGGTTTTCTGTTTTTTTCCGGAATGACCCCCTGCCTGCCCCCCCCCGGGACCATGGTCGACGGCATGGCCGAAGCAAACATTTTTACCTGGGTGGATCTAAATCAGAATGGCCGGGTGGACCCGGGTGAACCCCCGCTGCCGCGCGTGGCAGCCATCCACCCGCACAATCATCCCGAAGCGGCGGCTTCCTTCACGGATCTGAGCGGCCGGCTTCAAACCAATGAATTCAAACCGGGCTGTGCCTGCAAGTGTTGGCAATCCAGCTACGTTGAAGTGGCCGTCCCCACCGGATATGAAGCCACCACGCCCGTCCGGCAGGTTCTGGCCGGCCCCGGGCTGACTTATTCCTTTGGATTTATCAAAACCACCCCCTGATCATCGGTCCATTGTTTCCACTCCCACTTGGGCCGGGTGGCTTTTTTTAACAGCATTGAGCAGGTATAAAAACAAGGCGGCCAGGAGGGCGGAGCTGACCAGGCCCGGGAGGGCCGGGTTGGCAATTGACAGCATCAGCCCACCAATGGAAGGTGAAATGACCCGCGTCAGGCTCTCAAGAGAAGCGGCAATCCCCAGGGTCCCCCCCACCTCCACCGGTGGCACCGCCTTGCTGATGGCACTGTTGATCACCGTATTAAACACACCCCCGGAAATGGCAATAGGCGCCAGCACGCCCAGCAACGCCCCCACGGATGGAGCAACCGCCCATCCCAGCAGTCCCACCGCCATTCCCACTGTAGCGCCCAGGAGCAGCTGGCGGTCACTAAAGCGCTCTGTCAACGGGCGAATGAGCCCGCCTTGGGTGATGACCGACAGCAGCCCGACGTAAGCCAGCACAAAACCGGTCTCACGGGGGCTCAAATTGAAGCGATACAGGGCGTAAAGCGAAAATACTGACTGGAAGAGGGCAAAGGCCAGCGCAAACCAGAAGCGGGCATTGAGCAGCGGCCCCACCAGAGGACGGTGCAATGCACCCAACAGCGCCTTCAGGCTCAGTTCCGGACGGCCGCTTTGGGCCAGTTCCGCGCGACGGTCTGCAGTCAGCGATTCGGGCAGCCAGAAGGCCACCATCAAAAGATTGACCAGCGAAAGCGAGGCTGCCATGTAGGCCGGTGCAGCCCGGGCGAGTTCATTGAGCATCCCACCCGACACCGGGCCGATAATGAAACCCAAGCCAAAGGCAGCGCCAATCATCCCCAAGGCACGGGCGCGATCTTTGGGAGTGGTTACATCGGTGATATAAGCCTGGGCCACACTGATATTGCCCCCAGTCAGCCCGGCCAGAATGCGGGCGGCAAACAACAACCACAGGTCCTGCGCCATGCCCAACAGCACAAAACCCAGCACATTGCCGGCAATACTCACCATAAGTATGGGGCGGCGGCCGAACCGATCGGACAACCGGCCCAGAATCGGGGTGGCGATAAACTGGGCCGCCGCATAGGAAGCCACCAGCAAACCAGTGACCGCTGCATTGGCACCGTAGTCATTGGCATAATAAGGCAGCAGCGGTAAAACCACGCCAAATCCCAGCAGATCGATAAAGACAACCAGAAAAACAGCCAACAAGGAACGATTTTTGGGCATGACCAGTCTCCAGGAGAACCGAATGTTCTCATCAATCCTGGCAAGTATAGCCCAAGCGAGTCCCCCC